>NZ_RCVK01000229.1:0-102920 GCF_003667485.1 Micromonospora sp. BL1 | reverse complement strand
GCCCGGGGCGCCGGGGATCAGGTCACCAGTCACCGCTCCATCCAATCACGCACCCGGCCCGGCGCCCCCCACGGGCGGCGCCGCCGCCATAGGGTGGGGCGCCGTGTCGTTGGTCACCACTTCCGGAAGGACACCCATGCCCGACCGCTGCCGGAAGGCGCGCGGATGAGCGCGGTCATCGAGATCGCCGGCCTCCGCAAGACGTTCCACACGCTGCGCCAGGGGCGCCGGGTCGCCGTCGACGGCTTCGACATGCTGGTCGAGGCGGGCCAGGTGCACGGTTTCCTGGGGCCGAACGGGTCCGGGAAGACCACCACGCTGCGCGCGCTGCTGGGGCTGGTCCGGCCGGACTCCGGACGGATGCGCGTGCTGGGCGCCGAGTCACCCGAGCACCTGCCGGACGTGGCCGGCCGGGTCGGCGCGATCGTGGAGAGTCCGCAGTTCTTCGCCAACTTCACCGCCCACCGGACGCTGCGGCTGCTGGCGCTGGCCGGCGGCGTGCCGACCGCCCGGGTGGACGAGGTGCTGGAGCAGGTCGGGCTGCGCGACCGGGGCGACGAGCGGGTCAAGGGTTACTCGCTGGGCATGAAGCAGCGCCTCGCGGTCGCGTCGGCCCTGCTGAAGAACCCGGAGCTGCTGATCCTGGACGAGCCGGCGAACGGGCTGGACCCGGCCGGCATCCGGGAGATGCGTGACCTGACCCGGTCGCTGGCCGAGGCCGGGGTGACGGTGCTGCTGTCCAGTCACATCCTCGCCGAGATCCAGTTGATCTGTGACCACGTGACGATCGTCAGCCGGGGGCGGCGGGTCGCGTACGGGCCGGTGGAGGAGGTGCTGGCCGGTTTCGACCAGCACCAGTGGCGGGTCCGGGTGGCCGACCCGGAGCAGGCCGGGCAGTTGCTGGGCCGGGCCGGCCTGTCGGTGTCCGTCGCGCCGGACCACCTGGTGGTGACCGGCGTGCAGGATCCGGAGACGATCAGCCGGACGCTCGGCGAGCAGGGCATGTGGGTACGCGAGCTGGTCCCGCTGCGGCCGGACCTGGAGAGCGTCTTCCTGGAGCTGACCGGCGGCCACGAGCACGTGGCGGTGCCGCGACAGGTCGACGGCGCGCCGCCGAACGACGGTGTGATCGACCTCGACGTCCGGGAGAGCCGGGAGGTGGACGCGTGAACCTGGTCCGTGCCGAGCTGGAGCGGCTGGCCGCCCGGCGCTTCGTGCAGCTCATGGTGGTGCTGCTGGCTGCCGCCTTCGCGGTGACAGTGGTGACCACGCTCGCCGGTTCGCACCGGCCCGGCCCGGCGGAGCTGAGCCGGGCGCAGGCCCAGGCGGCGGAGAGCGTGCGCCAGATGGAGATGACGTACGACCGCTGCCTGCGGATCCGGGAGGGCTCGCTCCCGCCGGGCGAGAACGACTACCTGCCGCGCGACTGCGCCCAGATCGACCCGGCCCAGATCGAGGAGCTGCCGAGCGCGGCCGACTACCTCAGCGGCGTCTTCGTCTTCGCCAAGGAGGCCGAGCCGCTGCTCTACTTCCTGATCGCGTTCCTGACGCTGTTCGGGTTCCTGGTCGGCGCCTCGTACATCGGGGCCGACCTGAACTCGGGCGGGGTGGTCAACCTGCTGCTGTGGCGGCCACGGCGGCCCACTGTGCTCGCCGCGAAGCTGGGCACGCTGCTGGGCGGGCTGCTCGGCCTGTCGGTGCTGGCGTCGGCGGCGTATCTCGGGGCGTTCTGGTTGATCGGCCAGGCGTCCGGCCTGGTCGGGCGGACCGGCGGCGACTTCTGGCCGTCGCTGGCGGCGATCTGGGTACGCGGGCTGATGCTGGTGCTGCTCGCCGCGGCGCTCGGGTTCGCCGTCGCCACGCTGGGCCGGCACACGTCGGCGGCGCTCGGCACGGTGGCCGCGTACGTGGTGGTGTGGGAGCTGGGGGCGCGGCTGGTGTTCCAGATCCTGGAGGTCGGCCGGCCGGACCGGTACATGCTGTCCAGCTATCTGGCGGCCTGGCTGTCCGGTGAGGTGCGGCTGTGGGACAGCAACGCCTGCGGCCCGGGGATCTCCGGCTACTGCGACGGCTCGTACACGTTGACGTGGACGTCGGGCCTGGTGGTGCTGCTCGGGCTCACCGGTGCGCTGGTGGCCGCCGCGTTCACGGTGTTCCGCCGCCGCGACCTGATCTGACCGGAGCGACGCTCGGGCAACTCCTTGCGAACCCTGGCGCCATGATGAAGGATTCCTTCACATGGTGCCAGGGTGCACGACGTGGTCAGCCGACGGTCGAGCCGAACACCTCGTCGCGTACGGCGTCCAGCGCGGTACGCAGCGCGCCCCGCAAGATTGGCTCCTCGGTCAGCCCGGTGGTCACCACCCGGGGGCGCACGAGCGTGATCGCGGCGACCTCGTGCTGCACCCGCTCGGCCAGCGCCGCCCCGCCCGCCTGCCCGACCGCGCCGGCGAGCACCACGAGCGGCGGGTCCAGCACCACGCAGGTGCTCGCCACACCGAGCGCCAGCCGCCGGGCCAGCTCGTCGAGCATCGGCCCGCCCGCGGTGCCGGCCGCGATCGCCGCGCGTACCACCTCGGCCGCCCGGGCCGCCGCGACGCCCTGCTCGGCCGCCTCCGGGCTGGCGAAACCGTGCTCGGCGGCCACCGCGCGCACCGCTTCGGCGCCGACGAGCTGCTGGAACGCCGGCTTGGCCCGCTTGGACACGTCGCGCGGGATGGGCGCACCGGGCACCGGCAGGTAGCCGATCTCCCCCGCCGCGCCGCTGCTGCCGTGGTGCAGCCGGCCGCCCAGCATGATCGCCAGGCCGACGCCCGCGTCCACCCAGACCAGCACGAAGTCGGCAGTGCCACGGGCCGCGCCGGACTGCGCCTCGGCCACTGCGGCGAGGTTCACGTCGTTCTCGAACACGACCGGGGTGTCCAGGTCCTCGCGCAGCGCGGCGAGCAGGCCGCTGTGCCAGCGGGGCAGGTTGAACGCGAACGTGATGTCGCCGGTCTGCGGGTCGACCAGACCCGGGGTGCCGAGCACGACGCGCCGGACGGCGGACAGCTCCGCCCCGGCGCTGCTGGCCGCCTGGACCACGGCGTTGTGCACCACGCCGACCGGGTCGTCGGTGTCCCTGGTGGACTGCTCGACCCGGCCCGCCACGGTGCCGGTGATGTCGGCGCAGGCGGCCACCACCCGCTCCGCGCCCACCTCCACGCCCACCACGTACGCGCTGCCCGGCCGGACGGCGTAGAGCTGGGCGTTCGGGCCCCGCCCGCCGGCCTGCTCGCCGACCCGGGCGACCAGGCCACGCTCCTCCAGCCGCTCGACGAGCTGGGACGCGGTGACCTTGGACAGCCCGGTCAGCTCACCGATCCGGGCCCGGGTCAGCGGGCCGCGTTCGAGCAGCAGCTCCAGCGCCGCACGATCGTTGAGCGCCCGCAGGAGTCGGGGGGTGCCGGGCAGCCGGGTCGCACTCATGCCAACGTCCTCAATTTTCAGTAAAGTTTTCTAACCACAAAACGCCTGCCGAGGGGTGCCCGTTAGCGTATCGGCCACCCCCATCCGCAGAGGTCGGACGACCCGGCAGGGAAAGGGGATACTCGTGGGTCTGGATCCAGGACTGCGCCGGCTCGCGCTGGGCACGCTGCTGGCCGCGTACCCGGGACCGGTCCCGCCGGACTGGGCGGTCGACCTGCTCGCCGACGGGCTCGCCGGGCACACCCTGTTCGGCACCAACATCCACGACCCGGCCCAGGTGGCCGCGTCCACCGCGGCGCTGCGCGCCGGCCGCCCCGACGTGATCGTCGCGATCGACGAGGAGGGCGGCGACGTCACCCGGCTGGCGCACGCCACCGGCAGCCCGTACCCCGGAAACGCCGCGCTCGGCGCGGTGGACGACCCCGACCTCACCCGCCAGGTGTACGCGGCGATCGGCGCGGAGCTGGCCGCGCTCGGCATCACCGTCGACCTCGCCCCCACTGTCGACGTGAACACCGCCGACGAGAACCCGGTGATCGGCACCCGCTCGTTCGGGGCGGACCCGAAGCGGGTCGCCCTCCACTCGGCCGCAGCCGTCGCCGGCCTCCAGTCGACCGGCGTGGCCGCCTGCGCCAAGCACTTCCCTGGGCACGGCGCCACGGTCGCCGACTCCCACCACGAGCTGCCCACCGTCGACGTGCCGCCGGCGGTCCTGCGGGACCGCGACCTGCCGCCGTTCGCCGCCGTGGTCGACGCGGGCGTCCGCGCGGTGATGACCGCGCACATCCGGGTGCCGGCGCTGACCGGCGACGGTCCGGCCACGTTCAGCCGCGCGGTCCTGCACGACCTGCTGCGCGTCGAGTACGGCTTCACCGGCGCGGTCATCACCGACGCGCTGGAGATGAAGGGCGCCGTGCTCGCCGCCGGCGGGGTCGGCGCGGGCGCGGTCCGGGCCCTGGCCGCCGGCGCGGACCTGCTCTGCATCGGCGCCCGGGTCGACGCCGAGCTGGTCGAGTCGGTCGCCGCCGAGATCGTCGCGGCCATCGGTGACGGCCGGCTGGCGCGCGCCCGGGTCGAGGAGGCCGCCGGACGGACCGCCGCGCTCGCCGCCGCCACCGGCTCCGCCGACGCCCCGCCGCCGGCCGTCGACGGCCTCGGCTACGCCGCCGCGCTGCGGGCGGTACGCGTCGAGGGCGACCTCACCGGCGACTCCGCGCCCCTGGTGGTGCAGGTGCACGCCACCTCCACCATCGCCGAGGGGCGGGTGCCCTGGGGGCTCGGTCCGCACCTGACCACCGGCGTCGAGCAGACGCGTGCCGTGGCGGGCGAGACGGACCCGGAGCAGTTGCGGCGGCTCGCCGGGGACCGGCCGGTCGTGCTGGTCGGCCGGCACCTGCACCGGCTGCCCGGCGCGCGCGAGCTGGTCGAGGCGCTGGCCGTCACGCACCGCGTCGTCGTGGTCGAGATGGGCTGGCCGGGCGCCTGGCGGCCGGCGGGCGCGCGCGCCTTCGTCGCGACCCACGGCGCCAGCCACGCCAACGGCCGGGCCGCCGCCGAGGTGCTCGGCCTGACCGCCTGACCCACTCACCTACCCGGCCCGCCGCCCGGACGGGCAGCGGGCCGCCCTCTTGAACGTGTTCAAATTCTGTCGTACGCTCATGGCGCCCAGGATTTGAACACGTTCAAGAGAGGCGACGGGGATGGACGTGAAGGTCTGGATGTACCTGGCCTACCTGACGGTGAGCATCGGCCTCACCATCTGGGTGGCGCGGGCGCTGTCCCGCAACGGGCTGGTGTTCCTGCAGGACGTGTTCGCCGACAGCCGGTTGGCCGAGGCGGTCAACAGCCTGCTGGTGGTCGGCTTCTACCTGCTCAACCTCGGCTACGTCACGGTGGCGATGAAGGAGTCCGGCCCGGTCGGCGACACCAGCCAGGCGCTGGAGCAGCTCTCCATGAAGGTGGGATTCGTCCTGCTGGTGCTGGGCGCGCTGCACTTCTTCAACGTCTTCGCGCTCGGCCGCTACCGGCGCGGCCGCCTGCGCCAGCAGGCCCTCCACCCGCCGCTGCCGCCGGTCCGGATGCTCCCGCCGCAGGGCGGGCCCGTACCGGCGGCGGGCCCGAACCCGCCGGCCCGGTGACGTCCGCCGCGGGCGGGCACCAGCAGGATCCCACCGGGCACGGGGCCGGTGGGATCCGCGGGTTCACCGTCCTGTTCGACGCGGACTGCCCGATGTGCCGGGCCGCCCGGCGCTGGCTCGCCTCGCGCGTCCAGCTCGTACCGCTGGAGTTCGTGCCGGCCGGGTCCGCCGAGGCCCGGCGGCGCTTCCCCGGGCTCGACCACGACGCCACACTGCGCGACCTGACCGTGGTGGCCGACACCGGTGCGGTCTACCGCGGCGACGGCGCCTGGTTCGCCTGCCTCTGGGCGCTCGCCGAACATCGCGGCACGGCCGAGCGGCTGGCCCGCCCGCACCTGCTGCCGCTGGCCCGGCGGGTGGTGGCGGCGGCCTCCGCGGTCCGCGAACGGATCCGGGAACCGGGATACGGTGACGACGATGACCGAGCAGAGTGCGCCGACGACCGCTGCGGGTGGGCAGGGGTCGACGGCCCGGGGTGAGCAGACCCGCCAGCTGATCCTCGACACCGCGATGCGGCTGTTCCGCGAGCGCGGATACGCGCGGACGACGATGCGCGCCGTCGCCCAGGAGGCGGGCGTGGCGGTGGGCAACGCCTACTACTACTTCGGCTCCAAGGAACACCTGGTCCAGGAGTTCTACGCGGGCACCCAGCGCGAGCACCGGGAGGCGGCCGCGCCGGTGCTCGCCCGGGAGCGGGACTTCGGCCCGCGACTGGCCGGGGTGCTGCACGCGGGCATCGACGTGCTGAGCCCGTACCACGCGTTCGCGGGCGCCTTCTTCAAGACGGCGGCCGAGCCGACCTCACCGCTCAGCCCGTTCTCCGCCGAGTCGTCGGCGCCCCGGGACATGTCGATCGCGCTGTTCCGCGAGGCGCTGACCGGGTCCACAGTCAAGCTCGACGACGAGCTGCGCGAGGCTCTGCCCGAGCTGCTCTGGCTCGGCTACATGGGTGTGGTGCTCTACTGGGTGCACGACCGCTCGGAGGGGCAGGTCAAGACCCGGCAGCTCATCGACGGCGTGGTGCCGCTCGTGGACCGGCTGGTGGGGCTGTCCCGGTTGCGCGTGCTGCGGCCGGTCACCCGACAGGCACTCGCCCTGATCCACACGCTGCGTCACTGATCCCACCGACGCGACGGCAAGCGATTCCGCAGGTGAGAGTCCGTAACCGGACAGCAACGCACCCCTTGCTCCCGACGGGAACTGACACATAGCGTTACCGATGTCGGGCCTGGGGGGAGAGCTGCGGACCGTGGATCCGGCCCGGGATCCACGGTCCGCGCCGGGCTCGGCCAGCGGGCGGGTCAGCGGGGGAAGACGCCGAACGCGGTGAAGCCGCGCTCCGGGAACCCGGCCGCCTCGGCCACCCGGGCCGACGCGGCGTTGCCCGGGTCGTGCAGGTAGGTGGGGATCGCCCCCTCGTCCAGCACCCGGCGGGCCGCCTGCGCGACCAGCCGCCGGGCCAGGCCGCGCCCACGCGCCGTCGGCACCGTGCCCACCGCCAGCTCGTGCCCGTACGCGTCGTGCCGCTTGATCCCCACGCCGGCCCGGTACGCGCCGTCGGCGCCCCGCACCACGAGCACCTCCCGGTCGAACAGCCGCAGCCACGGCGGCAGCCCGGGCAGCGTGGGCGGCACCCACTCCCCCACCTCGGGCAGCGGCGCCGGGTCGGTGCACCAGCGGAAGACCGAGGTGTGCGCGACGAACTCGGGCATGCCGACAGTGACCGGCAGGTCGGACAGCCACTCCCCGAGCGGCCGGTCGCGTACCAGCGTCCGGACCGCCTCCACCCGGTCGGCGGCCACCGAGAGGACGGTGCTGCCGCCCGCGGTCACCGCGACGGCCGGGCGCAGCCGCCCGTCCCAGGCCGGGCGGGCGCGGCGATAGGACCGGACCACGTGCAGCCCGGGGCCCGCCGGCCACTGCCCCAACCAGGTCGCCAGATGAAGGAAGACCCGCCGGTCGAGCACGTGATCATGGTACGCCGGGACGCCGCACCCGTGCCCGCGGAATTCGCCGATCGCGGCGCGGTTGAGACGCGCGGCAGGTGGGTAGAGGGTCGGCACGCCAGCGACGGACGCCGATTCCTGGTCCCGCCACCGGCCGCAGGAAACCCGGCGCTTCGCGGAACCGAAGGCATCGCCCCTGCGTCATATTCATTTCCATACATGGACAAGTTTCTCTGGGACGGTAGTGGTCATGCCTCACGAACCGAATGACCGATTCCAGCAGGACGCGGAGCGCGGCTGGCGGGCCGCCGCGGACGCCCGACGGTTCCCGGCGCAGCCGGCGTACCGCGAGGCCCGCGACCGAGGGCTCTCCTGGGCCGAACTGAACGCGCAACCGGCCGGTGCCGCCGCCTGGCGTGGCCTCTCACCCCTCTAGGAACGCGGGCGGCGACACACCGGCCGGGCGCGCGTACCGGCCTTCGCACACCTGTGCGGTAGCGTCTTGTGGTCCGATTTCCGGCCTACGACAGGAGAAGCTCCGCGCATGGGCAAGAAGACGATCCAGGTCTCCGACTTCACCGGTCAGGTGCTCAGCCCCGACGACGAGGTGGTCAAGGTCGTCGTCCTGGAGCACCCGGACCTGGTCGCCGGGCCCGTGCAGCTGGACGCCACCCCGGTCGACGTGGAGAGCATCGACGACGCGGCGCTCGACGTCGCGGTGGTGGAGATCCACGACCGGCACGGTCACGGTGAGCCGCGCCGGGTGGTGCTGACCGCCAGCGAGTTCGACTCGATGGCGACCGACGTGCCGATGGCGCAGCTGCTGCGTACCGCCGAGCGGGTCAAGCCGCCCAAGGCCCGCCGCGCCACCGAGAAGATCGACTACGGCACCATCGAGCACGCCGGGCGCCCGCACCGCGGCCGGGTCACCGAGGAGGAGGCCCGGCTGGTCCGGGAGCACCTCGACGAGGTGAACAAGCGCCTCGCCGACGCCGGCATCCGCCAGGTCGACCCGGCCGACCCGGAGCACGCCGCCCGGTACGGCTTCCCCGTCGCCGGCTGAACACCCGCACACCGGGCACGCGCCCCCGTGACGCGTGCCCGGCGCGGTGTCAGGCCCCTTTCCGGGCGATCTCGGCGAGCGTCGCCTCGAACGCCGACTCCAGTTCGGACTTCTCCAGGCCGAGCCCGCGCAGCACCCCGTCGTCGCCCTCCTCCTCCAGCAGGGCGAGCAGGATGTGCTCCGTACCGATGTAGTTGTGCCCCATCCGCAGCGCCTCCCGGAACGTCAGCTCCAGGACCTTCTTGGCCCGCGCGTCGTAGGGGATCAGGTCCGGGACCTGGCCGGCCTTCGCCGGCAGCGTCGCGGTGACGACCTCCCGCAGCCGTTCCAGGGGTACGCCCCGAGCCGCGATCGCCGCGGCCGCGAGCCCTTCCGGCTCGGCGAGCAGCCCGAGCGCGACGTGTCCCGGCGTGATCTCGGCGTTGCCCGCCGCCCGCGCCTCCTCCTGCGAGGCCAGCACCACGTTGCGGGCGCGCGGGGTGAACCGGCCGAACCCCGAGTTCGGGTCGAGCGCGGCGGCGGTCTCCGCCTTGGCGGCGGAGCGCTTCTGGGCGGCCTGCTTGGTCACGCCCATGCTGCGGCCGATCTCCGTCCACGAGGCGCCGGAGCGGCGCGCCTGGTCGACGAAGTGCCCGATCAGGTGGTCGGCGACGTCGCCCAGGTGGTCGGCGACGAGGACCGCGTCGGCCAGTTGGTCGAGCGCATCGGTGTGTGCCTTCTTGATGCCGTCGATGAGGTCGTCGAGGCGTACCGGATGGGTCATCTTGAGCGGTTCGGTCTCCTCCATGCGTCAACCATAGGTTGACGTTTCCGACCCGTCAACCCTCGGTTGACGGCACCGTCAGCGCGCGATGATCTCGGCCCCGGTACTGTCGGTCGGGGTGAGCACCCATTCGACACTGCTGTTCGTGCTCGCCGCCGTCGCGGTCGTCATCGCCGTGCGGTGGGTCGCGTCCCGTACCGGTCTGCCGGCGGCGGCACTCCTGCCGCTCATCGGCATCGCGTACGCGCTGCTCCCCGGCCCCAACATCGGCCTCGACCCCGAGCTGGTGCTCATGGTCGTGCTGCCGCCGCTGCTCTACAGCGCCGCGCTGGACTCGTCCCTGCTGGACATCCGCCGCAACCTGCGGATCGTGGTCAGCCTCTCCGTGGTGCTGGTGCTCCTCACCGGACTGCTCGTGGGCGTCGGGTTCCACCTGTTCGTCGCCGGCGCGACGCTGGCCGCAGGCATCGCGGTCGGCGCCGCCGTCGCCCCGCCCGACCCGGTCGCCGCCCTGGCCGTGGGCCGGCGGGTCAACCTGCCGCCGAAGATGGTCACGATCATCCAGGGCGAGGGACTGCTGAACGACGCCACCGCGCTGACCATGCTCAGCGTCGCCGTGGCCGCCGCCGTGGGCGGCGAGTTCTCGTTCCACGCCGCGATCGGGCAGTTCGTGCTGGCCGCCGCCGGCGGGATCGCGGTGGGCGTGGTCGTCGCCCGGGCGAAACGACTGGTCCGGCCGCTCACCGCGGACCCGCTGCTGTCGAACGCGATCTCGCTCGCGACACCGTTCGTGGCGTACCTGCTGGGCGAGGCGCTGCACGTCTCCGGTGTGCTGGCGGTGGTGGTCGCCGGCCTGATCGTCGGCCACCAGACGCCGGAGTTCGGGTCCGGCGCCGCCCGCCTCCAGACCAACGCCGTGTGGCGGCTCGTCGACTTCCTCCTCGAAGGCTTCGTCTTCCTGCTGATCGGCCAGCAGCTCCCCGCCGTCATGCGGGGCCTGCGCCAGTACGACACGTCGACCATCGTCATCGCCGTCGCCGTGTCGGTCGGCGTGGTGCTGCTCCTGCGCCCGGCCTGGCTGATCCTGACCCAGTGGCTCCCCCGGTCGCTGCACACCCGGCTCGGTGGCGTCGCCGAGCAGGACGACACCGACGAGCCGGACGCCGCGCGGCGGCTCGGCGGCGTCGACCGCAACGCCCGCGGGCTGACCTCCCGCGAGGTGGTGGCGCTGAGCTGGTCCGGTACGCGTGGTGTGATCAGCCTGGCCGCGATCTTCACGCTGCCGCTGACCACCCGCAGCGGCGACCCCTTCCCCGATCGTGACCTGCTGCTGTTCTGCACCTTCGTGGTCGTCCTGGTGACGCTGGTCGGGCAGGGCCTGACGTTCGCGCCGCTCGTGCGGATGCTCGGCCTGCGCGCCAACGAGGCCGACCAGGCCCGGGTACGCAACGAGGCCCGCTCGGCCGCTGTGGAGGCCGCGCTCGCCCGCCTCGACACCGTCGTCGCCGAGGAGCCGGACAGCAGGGTCGCCGTCGACACCTCGCGGACCCAGTTGCAGACCCGGCTGGCCCGCTACCGGGGACGGCTCGACCTCATCCAGCAGAGCGGCTCGTCGGAGCTGCCCACCTCACCGGAGTACGAGACGGCGCTGCGGGTCCGCCGGACCGTCCTCGAAGCACAGCGCGAGGAGTTGCTGCGGTGGCGCGACTCCGGCCGGCTGCCGGACGAGGAGCTGCGGGTGCTGGAACGCGAACTCGACCACGAGGAGCTGTTGCTGCCGAAGCGGGCGCCGGGCTGACCCTGGGCCCGGCGCCCGCCGGCCGCCTCACAGCTGGCGCAGGATCACCGGATCCTTGATCTTCTTGTCGCCGGCCAGCAGCAACGCCTTGCTGATGATCTCGGCGAGCCGGCTGTCACCCTCGAAGGGCAGGTACATCTCCGGCTCCTTCGCCTTCGCCGAGTCCGGGATGATGCACAGGTACCGCTCGTCCGGTGCGATCAGGATGTTGCCCGAGCCGCAGTGGATGCGGTACGTGTGCAGGTCGCCGCGTACCTCCAGGAACCTGTCGGTGAGCGTGCAGCGACCGGCGATCGCCAGCCGGGGGATCAGGTCGGCCAGCACGTCCCGGCGCGTCCGGCCGGTCGAGGTCAGCTCGCCGAAGCTGCTCTGCGCCCAGTAGTCGCGATGCCGGCCCTGCGGCCCACCGTCGTACCAGTTCGGGTCGGCGCCCACCCCGGCCGCGGCCACGAACAGGTCGACGTCGCGCATCACCTCGCTCAGCACGACCGGCGGCACCTCCGCCAGCGGAACCGGCAGGCGCTCCCCCCGGATGAAGAACAGCTGGTCGGTCCCCATCGTGTCGAACACGAGGTCGTCGCCCCGGTCCTCGATCCCGGCGACACCCAGTTCGGCGCGCAGCCCCCAGTCCGGGAGGGCCAGCCAGGGCAGGTCGTACGAGGCCCCGTCGTTGCGGTGCTGGACGTACGACCAGCCGCGCCGGGACAACAGCGCGTTGAGCCGGTGCTGACGCACGATGTGCGCGGCGAACCGGTTGGAGTACATGCCCGTGGCCCGCTCCGCGTCGGTGAGCAGGTACTGCTCCCGGTGCGCCTGCTTGAACGGCTGGGTGATCGCGTGCCGGGTCAGGAAGTCCCGCCACGGCCCCACCACGTCGGGGTCGAGCACCGGATGCCACAGCCGGACCGTCGCCTCGTCGGCCGGCTCGACCACTGTGTCGTCCACTGTTCGCAGCGCCTCACCGGCCCAGCAGCAGGCCACGCCGTCGACGGTCCAGATGAGACGCCGGGCCAGCGTACGGGCCAGCGGATGGTCCAGGAACCGCTCGCGCCACTGCTCGACGGTCCACGAACGGTCGCGCCGCAGGAGCCCTTCCAGCCGGTCGCGGGTGGCGACGAGCGTGGCGGCGACGTCGACGACAGTCGCCTTCAGCTCCTTCACCTCGTCGCCGTGATCCCTGCGCACCTGCGCCGGAGGCGTCTTGACCACCTTGCCGTCCGCGTTGCGCCACACCACTACGGCGTCGACACCGCGCACCTCCAGCTCGTACGAGCAGTCGCCCAGCTTGTCCGCGAGCGGCAGCCCGAAGCCGGGCAGGGCCATCTCCTCGACGTCCTCCCGGCTGACGCCGCGCGCCTCGGCGTGCCGGGTCAGCCCCTTCTCCACCAGGCGCAGGGTGCTCTTGTAGGTCAGCCGCGAGGACAGCCGGGCCAGCTGGGCGAGCGCGGCCGGGTGATCGGTGTCGACGAGCGCCGCCACAGCGACGTTCGCCAGTTTCGGGCTCGCCGGGCCGTGGCCGGAGATCTTGCGGGCGGCCCGTTCCGCGATCTGGCCGAGGCTGCGCAGGGCCTCTTCGGAAGGCGGGCACATCGTCCGCATCCAGATCAGTCCCCACAGCAGCCCGACGTTGTAGCGGTCGATCATCCGTGGTGGCATGTCCTTGATGTGGCCGGCGCAGCATGTGGTCATGCGCAGCGGCAGGCTGCGCGCCTGCCCGACGAGCGGGAGCCAGTCGTCGAGCCGGGCGGTGAAATCGTCGACGCCCACCGCGTCGAGCAGCGACCGGGCCTGCTTGCGCCAACCGGCCGTCGGCTTCGCCTTGTCCACCTCGACCGGACAGTGCGCCAGCAGCGCCTCCCACGCGGACCGGCGATCCGCCGGCATCGCCTCGATGTCCGCGACGGCGCGGTCGGCCCACTGCTCACCGACGTTGGGGATCGGCCACATCCGGTCGGCCTCGTCGCTGATGTCGCTCAGCGAACGTTCGAGCCGGGTCCGGCGCCAGGTCGCCAGCGCCGCCGGATGCGTACGCCCGGCCGCCGCCGTCGCCTTGATGGACTCCCAGGTGAAGCCCTGGAGCTGCGAGCTCCAGTAACCGAATCCCAGCCAGGCCTGACCACCGAGCCGATCGAGCCAGACGGCGCCGTCGAGCCCGCCGCCGGAGCGCGCGGCACGGATCAGCTTGCCCCTGCCGTCGCTCTTCTCCCCCGGCACCGTGAGCGCGTCGAACACCACCTGCCGCACCGGCGCCGGTTGTGCGGCAAGGAGTTCTGTCGTCCGGCGCCACGCCTCGCCCCGGGCCCGGTCCCACGGCTTCTCGTGCTGGTACGGCAGGTCCGGCAGACTGTCGATCAGGGTGGAGGCGGCAGCGACCCGCCTGTCGTGATCCGCGTCGTCGCCGGTCAGGTCGGCCACGGCGGCGGCGACCGACTCGACCTTCCGGGTGGCCTCCGGCAGCAGCTCGACCAACGGCGCAGCGAGATCGTAGGGCCCGTGCGGATCTTTGAGCGCAGCGAGCAGCGACGGAGCCGTCCCCGCCGGCGCCCAGCCGCACACCGCCACCACCCGGTCGACGAATTCCTGCTTGCCGGTCTCGTTGAGGTTCTCGGCGCTCGGGCCCCACCACTTCTTGGCGGTGGCGGCCACATCGCGCAGGGCCGACTCGGGGTCGTACGTCGTCATTCAGCCACCCACCAGCGGGACGAGCTTGAGGAAGGTGACGCAGGATCCCGCGTGCAGGCGGACCTTCTCGTCCAGGGCGGTGACCTGGCGGTCGTCGACGAGCACCACGAAGGCGTTGCGGCCGAAGGCGTCGAGCGTCGTCCGGGTGCGCTCCTCCGGATCGGCGTCCACGCCGGACGCGGCGATCTCCAGGAACACCCGGCGGCGGATCAGCTCGTCGAGACGTACCTCGTCCTCGAAGACCTTCATGGTCCACACCGGCCCGCTCGGCGCCCCGGTCACTTCATCGGCGATTGTGATCATCGGCATGGCGGAGAAGATAGCGCTCTCCTCCGACAGCGCACGCATTTGTGTGACCTGAGCGCGTATCGGACAGTCTCCACGGTGTACGAGATCGTTCCGTGAAGGCGAGGTTGTGAGCGTGTCCTATCACGCGTACCCGAGCAGGGCCGGCATGTCGGCGGTGGTGGACGCGGCTCGCCGCGGCGACCGGGCGGCGATGGACGAGCTGGTCTCGCACTGTCTGCCGCTGGTCTACAACATCGTGGGCCGGGCGCTGAACCGGTCGGCCGACGTCGACGACGTGGTGCAGAACACGATGCTGAACGTCGTACGCGGGCTGGCGGGCGTACGCGAGCCGCAGCTTTTCCGGTCGTGGCTGGTCGCCGTCACCATGAACGAGATCCGCACCCACACGCAGCGCCGGCACACCACACCGGCGCCGCCGGAGGACATCGACAACGTGATCGACCCGCGCGCGGACTTCGAGGACCTGACCCTGACCCAGCTCCGCCTCTCCGACCAGCGCCGGGAGGTCGTCCTGGCCACACGCTGGCTGGACGACGACCACCGTCACCTGCTGTCGCTCTGGTGGCTGGTCGAGGCCGGCCACCTCACCCGCGCCGATCTGGTCGACGCCCTGAACCTGGCGCCGCACCACGTGACCGTCCGGGTGTCCCGGATGAAGGCGCAACTGGACACCGCCCGGCTGGTGGTGCGGGCGCTCACCGCCCGGCCCGGTTGCGCCGCCCTGGCCGACACGGCCGCCGGCTGGGACCGTCAGCCGGCGCCGGTGTGGCGCAAGCGGTTCGCCCGGCACGTCCGGGACTGCCCGCACTGCCCGGACGCGACGAACGACCTGGTACCCGCCGAGCGGCTGCTGGCCGGCCTGGCGCTCACGCCACCCCCGGCCGCACTCGCCTCGGACGTCACCCACACGATGCACACCGTCGCCGGCTCGCAGGCCGCCTCGCCCGGCCTCCACGCCGTGACCGCCGGAGCGCGGTCGGGGCTCTCGTTGTCCAAGGTCCTGGTCGGCGTCGTCGCCGCCGTCGCGGTGGCCGGAGGTGGCGCGCTCGTCCTCGCCAACTACAACAGCGAGCCGAAGACGCAGCCGGCGAGTGCGGCAGCCGCGCAGCCCTCGGCCGCGACCGCCGCACCGGCGCTCACGCCCTCGCCGACCGCGGTGGAGCCGTCCCCGACCGCTGCCCGCCCGAGCCCCACCCCCAGCAGGTCGGCGAAGCCCAGCAAGTCGCCCAAGCCGACCCCGTCGTCGTCGCCCTCCAGGTCCGCCGCCACGTCCACCGGCCTGTCCGCAGCGGAACGCCGGCTGCTGGTGCTGCTCAACGAGCGGCGTCGCGCGCTCGGGCTGACCGAGGTCAAGCTCGGCGCGGCGCAGCACCGCGAGGCGGAGTCCTGCGTACGGCAGAACCTGAACGCCGGCAGCGGGTTGAAGCACTGCGGGCACGAGGTGCTGTTCGCCTCGTCGGGCAACTCCTCGCCGGAGCAGATGATCGAGGCCTGGTTCAACAGCCCCGGGCACAAGACGGCGCTGACGTACGCCAGTTCCCGCTTCGCCGGCCCGGCGATCGTCTTCAACGGCAGCCGCCAGGTCGCCGCCATCAACATCGACTACTGAGGGCGGGCTCGGACCACCGTCGCGGGCGGTCGCTACGCTCCCCCGATGACGCACGAGAAGGAGATCGTCGAGCCGGTCGACCTGTGCATGCCGGACGGGCGGCTCAACCCCGCCGCGGTCGGCTGGACCCGCCGGCCGCTGCACCGGGCGAACCTGCGCGGCTGGGGAAGAGCCAAGCGCTGGGAGTACTGGGGAATCGTGACGCCGACCCACATCGTCGGCCTCGTCGCGTCGTCGCTGGACTACGCCGGGGTGCACGGCGTCTACGTGCTCGACCGCGCCACGAAGGTCGAGACCGGCAAGGACGTCGTGGTCCCGTTCGCCCGTGGCGTCATCATGCCGCCGGTCAGCGGCGCGGGCACCGTGTGCGCACGCGGGGACGGCCTGTCGATCGACATCGGCCAGACCGCCGAGGGCAGTACGATCCGTGCCACCGCACCGGGCATCGAGATCGACCTCGTGGTGCCGCTCTCGCCCGGCCACGAGTCGCTCGGCGTCGTGGTCCCGTGGAGCACGCGACGGTTCCAGTACACGGTCAAGGACGTCGGCCGCCCGGTGCGCGGCTCGCTGCGGGTGAACGGCACGACGCACACCGTGGCCGAGGACGACTCGTTCGCCGTGCTCGACCACGGCCGGGGCAAGTGGCCGTACGCGATCACGTGGAACTGGGCGGCGGGCAGCGGACCGGACGTGTCGATCCAGCTCGGCGGCAAGTGGACCGACGGCACCGGCTCGACCGAGAACGCGCTGTTCACCGGCGGCCGGCTGCACAAGCTCGGCGCCGAACTGCGCTGGAGCTACGACCGCAGCGACTGGCTGCGGCCGTGGCGGATCAGCGGTGATCGGGTCGCTGTGGAGTTCCACCCGTTCCACGAAAAGGTCTCCCGCACCAACCTCGGCGTCGTGGCCAGCGAGACCCACCAGTGCTTCGGGCACTTCTCCGGCTGGGCCCAGGCGGACGACGGCGAGCGGGTGGCTCTGGACGGCCTGGTCGGCTGGGCGGAGGAAGCTCAGAACCGCTGGTGACGCAGCTGGGCGTTGACCTGCCTCACCACGTCCTCGGGAAGCTTGACCACGCGCCGGTCGTAGGTGAGCAGACCGTTGAGTTCGTCCTCCACGTCGGACAGCTGGGTGTAGACGGTCGCGCTCAGACCGGCCCGGATCGCGGGCACGATCTGCTCGGTGTGCAGCCGCGTGAACGCCTCCGCCAGTTCCTCGGCGCTGCGGCACCGCCGGTAGCCGAAATCCTTGCGGCTGAACGCGTGCCCGTCGACGCGCAGGTTGTAGCCGCCGTACTCCGACAGCACCAGCACCCGGCGGTCACCGCGTCGCCGCGGCACGCGGAACCGGCGGAAGTAGACGTGCAGGCTGCGCAGGTCGCCCCCGCGCTGGTCATGCCAGCCGCTGGCGTGATCGACAGTACGGGTGGGGTCGAGTTCGGCGACGTCGCGGGCGATCCGGGCCGCGTCGAACTGCCCCCAGCCCTCGTTGAAGGGCACCCACACGGCGAGGCTCACCACGTTGCGCAGATGCTCGACGGTGTCGCGCAGCTCGGCCCGGAACCGGTCCCGTCCGCCTGCGTCGGCACGGCCGAACCAGCGCCGCCACCGGCCCCGGTCGGGCAGCCGCAGCGGCGTCACCGCGGGCGCGGTGACGACCAGCGGGTGGTAACCGCTGCCGCCGTTGACCATGTCCTGCCAGACCAGCATCCCCAGCCGGTCGCAGTGGTGATACCAGCGCAGCGGCTCGATCTTGATGTGCTTGCGCAGCATGGTGAACCCGAGCCGCTTCATCGTGGCGATGTCGGCGATCATCGCCTCGTCGGAGGGCGCCGTGTACATGCCGTCCGACCAGTAGCCCTGGTCGAGGATCCCGGCGTGGAAGTACGGCCGGCCGTTGAGCAGCAGGCGGGGCACGCCGTCGGGGTCCGGTCCGACGCCGAACGAGCGCATGCCGAAGTAGCTGCGGACCCGGTCCGCGCCCAGTTCGGCGGTCACGTCGTAGAGGAACGGATCCTCGGGGCTCCACTGCCGTACCTCGGGGATCGGGATGCGCACCGCCACGCCGACCGGCGCGGTGGCCTCGGCCACCGCGATCCCGTCGGCCAGGATCCGGATGCCGGCGTCGCCGGCATCCGCCGTCGCGTGCGCCGTCACCTCGACGCACCCCTCGTCGAGGAGCGGCGTCAGGGTGAGGTGCCGCAGGTGTACGGCGGGCACGCTCTCGGCCCACACCGTCTGCCAGATCCCGGACTGGGCGGTGTACCAGATGCCGCCGCGGCGCAGCCGCTGCTTGCCCCGGGAGTGGTGGCCGGTGTCGCTGTCGTCCTGGACCGCCACGACCAGGACGTTGGCGTCCTCGCGGAGCGCGTCGGTGAGGTCGCAGGTGAACGGCAGATACCCGCCGGTGTGGCCGCCGACCGGGACGTCGTTCAGGTAGACCTGGCAGGTCTGGTCGACCGCGCCGAAGTGCAGCAGCAGCCGAGAGCCGGCAGCGTGGAAGCCCGCCGGCAGGGTCAGCGGACGGCGGTACCAGAGCGTCTCGCCCGGCTGGAGCTGCCGCCCGACGCCGGAGAGCGCGGACTCCGGGGAGAACGGAACGATGATCTCCCCGTCGTAGCGTTCCGGCTCGGCGGGGGAACCGGTGATCGCGTACTCCCACCGGCCGTTGAGGTTCAGACAGCTGTCCCGGGCGAACTGCGGGCGGGGATACTCGGGCAGGACACGCTCCGCGTCGAGCGTGGCACCCCATGGGGTCAGCAGCGTCATGCCCGGGCCTCCCGCTCCCGCCGCCGCAGCGCCACGGCCGGCACCGCGATGAGGACCAGCACTGCGAGCGCCATGAGGAAGATGCCCGGCGTCGGAACCTGCTTCACCACGCCGAGATCCTCGTAGACCTCGCCGGCGCCGTTGATCACGGCGGCGCCGAGGTAGGGGCCGATGAGCATCGGGACGAGGATGGCGAAGACCATCCGCAGCCCTTGCACATGGCCGGCCCGGTCCGGTGGCGAGTGGTCGCGCACGATGGCGCCGATCGGGGCGAGGACCAGCATGAAGCCCGACATCATCACGATCCCGGCGGCGATCACGGGAACCATGCCGCGGGCGAAGAACATCAGGGCCAGGCCGGTGCCGTAGACCACTACCGCCGGCAGCAGGAAGCGCACCTTGCCGACGCGGTCGATGAGCCGCCCGCCGACCACGCTCACCGCCGACGCCGTGACGAGGACGACGGCCAGGACGATCGCGTACCCCTCGATCCGCAGGTACCGCTGGAGGTAGATGATCAGATACGGCAGGAACACCTGCGTGGAGATCCCCCAGATCGACCAGGCCGCCAGGGCGAGATAGAGCCCCGGGTTGGCCCGGACGGCGGCCGGGCGCAGACCGTGGACGACGGCGCGCAGGTACCCGCCCTCGTGCCGCACGACTGACGGGCTGTCCTCGACCAGGAACCAGGCCAGCACCCCGGCCACCGCCATGATCGCGCCGACGATCACGAAGAACAGCTGCCAGTTCCCGGCGCGGGCCAGCCCGTCGAACCCGCCGAAGATCACCAGCATCGAGACCAGCGGCATGATGGCGAGCACCGACTCGACCCGGCCACGGTTGGCCGGCTCGGTCACATCGGTGACCCACGCCTGGAACGCCGCGTCGTTGGCCCCGGAGCCGAGGAAGGACATCAGGCAGTCCAGCGTGACGACCGCGATCGCCGTGACCAGCACGACGTTCGCCACGGGCGCGATGTCCTCCACGAAACCCACTGTGAGGAAGCCGAAGGCGGCGGTGGAGACGCCCCACAGCAGGTAGCCACCGGCGATGAACGACCGGCGCCGCCCGGTCCGGTCGGAGAGGGCGCCGAGCAGCAGGGTGGCGACAGTGGCGGTCACGGCGCTGGCGGCGACCATCGTGGCGATCACGTTGGGGTCGTCGGTGATCGTGTCGTACACGAACAGGTTCAGGTAGATGTTCTCGATGGTCCAGGCCATCTGCCCGACGAGGCCGAGGACGATCAGGGCGGTCCAGACCCGGGGGCGCAGGCCGGCCGGACCGGCCGAGGTGGCCGGGGTGAGCACGCTCCGGGTGGTGGACACGACGGCCTCCTTCGACGGATCAGAATATGATCTATTCCGTCCGGCCGTCGATGGGTCCGGGGTCGGCCGTGCTGCCGCGTCCGAGCAGGCATGACGAAAAAGCCCTGGTACGGGTGACCGAACCAGGGCCTTGATCGTCTGTGCGCCGCCAGGGACTCGAACCCCGAACCCGCGGATTAAGAGTTGGATCATCGTAGACTCAATTCGTCCAACTGAGTCGCATACGCCCATCTATTCCCAGTCAGGCCGCGACTTCACCGAGACGGTGTACCGCTCAGTCCCACCGGATGCTTGGTCGTCCAATTCCGCCTGAGCACCCATGGAGCACCCACATGGCCTGTCGTGAGCACCGGACCGGGCTCGATTCCAGCACCACCATGACGTTCTGTCGGCCGCGGGCCCAAGCAAGCCGAGCAACCCCGGCCGGGGTCAGTCCCGTCCGACCCGTCCGTCTTAGTACTGTCGGTCGTTTTCCGATGGCATGAAGTCGTAGTCACGGGGCGAGAGCGCACCGCCGTCCGGGTTCCAGGTGAAGATCCGGAAAATCCCGCTTGCCGGGTCCACTTCACCGTCTGCCGTGAAGACGACATCGGACAGGATGCCGAGCACGCAGTCACCGACGTGCTCCCGTGCCCACTGCACCTCGTTGCGCGAGACGATCACAGTCGCGCCCTTGGTCTCGGTGCCCTTGGCCTCAAGCCATAACGTCTGATCGTTCTTGGTGGCCATAGCGTCGTAAGGATTGCCGAACCGGACGTCTTGCACGATCCAGCCACGGTCCCGGAAGTGCGCCATTAGCCGGTCCTGGGCGGCGTCTTCGACTTTTCGGCGCCGCGTGGGATCCAATTGCCAGCCCTGTCGAGGCGAACCGCGCCTGGGTAGCGGAGCGGGATGACCGAGATGCGCCGCCCAGAGCTCTTCGAGCTTCGCGGCGACGTACGGCGACAGGACCCATCCGCTGCCTTGCGGCCGCCACGCGCCGGCTTCGGGAATGTGGTTGACCAGGAGCGCGTGCGGCAGCCCGTCCTCCGGCAGCAGGAGCGTGTCCCAGTCGATCAGTACGTAGTTGGCGTGCTGGCCCGCGCGTTCGTCGTCCCACTGCTCATCAGGGAAGATTCGGCTCGCGGCGGTGCCGCTGCCGATGATGCCCCGTGGTTCTGGTCCCTGTCGCAGGAAGAAGATGCGGTCACCTGGCTCGATGCCGCCCTTGCGGCTTCCAGTGGACCATCGGTCCCGCAGGAGTCGGCCCGACTCGACGGCTTCAACGTCTCGGGGGTAGACGGTCTCCGCCCAGTGGTCCGGGTTCCACCGCTCGGGGTTCCACGTCACCACCATGGTGGCCCGCTCCCGTTCATCGATGCCCGCCCGGTCGGCCGCGGAGAGCACGTCCAGCCTGGCAGTATCGAAGTAGCTAACCGGATTGCGGTGTCGAGGCGCCGGCGCGCCCTTCAGCGCGTCGTGCACGGGGTCGCCAGGGCGCAGCACGCGCCCGACCAGCGCCCACTTCGTCACGCCGTCAACATCGTGGCGGGTGCGGCTGTCAATCTCAGCGACGACCTGGACACGACCATCGAACGACAGGGTGGCGATTCGCTCGCCGTCGACCCGGCTGCCGAGGGTCCAGAGGCCGCGGTTGACCTCCCACAGTTCGTCGTCGGTCGCGGTCGCCTCCCACCCCACCCAGGTGCGCCCGAGCGGGTCACCGGACGGCACGTCACGCGCCTCGGTCAGCACAAAGTTCACGGCCATCCGCGCATCTTGCCGGGGTGATCCTCCGGATGCCAGGGCCGGACGGATATCTGCAATCAGCGCAAGTGCGGTAGCAAGCGTCCGGAGCGGTGGGCTGCCGTCAGCGTCGCCTGAGAGCTTGGCCTGGCGTGTTCGCCACCCGACCCGTGTCCTGCTGGGCAGGGCATCGACACGGTCGCCAAGTGGTGCTTGTGCATAGCGCGGGTCCGTCGTACGGTGCAGAAGCCGGGACGTCGGTCGATCCGTCTCCCTTGCTGCCGCCTCCTCTCGCGGAGCCCACCTCGCGGCCTGAGTGCCGAGGGCTACAGAACCGCTCGCGGCCCCACTCACCTGACTGGTGAAGGCGTTCTCCGATCTGATGTCTCGCGCGTTTCAGGCTCGCTGGGTCCGCTGCCGCGTCCGCGGTCAGCGTCACTTGCGCCGTGAGAGGACTACCACCATGGGCCTCCGATTCCGTGTCCTTAGGCAGGATCCGGTCGATGCCTGGTTCGCGGAGACCTTTCCGCAACAAGATCTTCTGCGCGCCGAGATCGCGGCCGAACTTGGCCGCTGTCCGGTCCTGCTGACAGACCCGCCGAACAAGTCGTACTTCGGCCACGTCGTCGAACTCGCCATCGGCTTGGCCCTGTGCGATCAGAGCCCGTACCCACGTCTGTTCCACTGCCTCGGCCCCGGCATCGCGACGCGGTTGCTCACCATGGCCGGCTATCAACCGACCGTTGCCGGTGCCGGTGCCGGTGCCGGTGCCGCAGGCTACGACGCCAGGCGCCGTAGCGACCCCGTGGTGCACCCGGCGCACCTCTTCACCGCCGCCAGCCGGCTCGCCCACGTCCGTATCCTGCTCAACAAGTTCGACCGCCACGACTGCGATGCTGTGCCTAACACCCGTTACGTCCTCGAGCAGTACCCGCACCTCCTCCACGGACTCCCCAGGGAGACGTACCAGACCAGGCGTGCCTTCCGTGCGGTGTGGTCGAGCTACTGCGGCGGCTTTCACGGCGCTCTCCGCTCATACGGACCGGCGACCACGCAGCTGTCCCTGCTCAACGGACACCGCCACGCCGATTTCCTCCTCGGCACCACCGTGCTGGAACTGAAAAGCGGCCGCCTCGACGAAGACCGCTACCTCGACGAACTGATCCGCCAGATCCTGACGTACGCACTTCTCGCCCATCACGACGGGCACCACGTCACCCACGTCGCCGTCTACGCGACTCGATACCAGCGGCTGCTGCGATACCGCCTCGATGAGCTGACCAACCAGCTCGCCGGCAACCCCATCGACCTCACCGCAGCCGGAGCCGAACTAACCGCCCTCATCAGGAACCAGCCCCGCCGAAGGTCGGCCGCCTGACCGCAAGAGCGGACCAGGAGACCGGCAATCGGCGGCTCGGCCCATAGGACCGCGCCATGGGATCGACAACAATGAGGGCGGTCTTGGGGAGGTCATCGATGGCTGGGCTGTTCGACGGGTTCGAAGGCTATCGCGTGGTAAGTGAGGCCGAGTCACGCCAGGCGTTGACCACCGCACTAGTCGCGGTAGACGCGAACGTGCTTCTCAACCTCTACCGCTACAACGCTCGGACGACGGCGGACCTGTTGACGATCTTCGAGAAGCTCGGTGACCGTCTCGTCGTGCCGTATCAGGCTATGCGCGAGTTCCACCGCAATCGGCTCCGCGCCATCGGCAATCCCGAGCAGGCGACCGGCGAAGCCCGCGCCGCCCTGGAGAAAAGCCGGGCAGCGGCAGTACGGGCCCTCGAGACCTGGTCCAAGCAGTTGGCCATCGACGACGCCGAACTGCAGCGATTGCACGTTGACATCGATGGTGTGTTCCAACGCCTACGGGATGCGATCGACCAAGCCACACCCGACCGCGTTCACCCCTCCACACCGGCCGATGCGGACCCGGTACTGAGCAGACTCTCCGAACTCTTGGCCGGCAGGGTCCTCCGACGCCCTGGGGACAAGGTCTGGGACGCCCTGATCGCCGAGGGCAATCAGCGCGTCGACGACCTCATACCTCCCGGCTATCTGGACGCAGAGAAGGGCGACCAGTATCCGGAGGGCGCGGCTGGTGACTTCCTCGTCTACCAACAGGCATGCCACGAGGCGAAAACGCGGGACATGGACCTCATCATCGTCACGAACGACGAGAAGGAGGACTGGTGGTGGCGCCGCGGGCCAGACATGATCGGCCCGCGACAGGAGATGACGAAGGAGTTCTTCGACAGCACGGGGCGCCGTCTGTTCCTGATGCGGGCCAGCGACCTGCTGAACCGATCCCAGGCTCTCGATGTCGAGGTGAATCCCGAGTCCGCCAGAGACGCCGACGTCAACCGCGCAGACATCCACGAGCCTGGCAAGTGGACGGCTGAAGCGGTGGACATGCTGCTCCAGCAGCTACGCGGCGAAGGACGACGCGACCTCGCCGACGTGATCACTGCCGCCGCGTCTGCCGGCGGCACCATCAGTCGCGAGGACATCTACACCCTCTGCGACTACCGCGAGGATCGCATGCTGCGCGGTATCACCCGACCAACCGCCCGGATCACCGGCGACCTGCAGGCCGCTAGGGTCCTACCGCCCTCCGTCACACCGATGATGAAGCCGGTTTACATCGACGCTGGCGCCTTGAGTGCCATCCGAATCCCGTCGGAGGTCGTGGATATCCTCAACCCGAACACAACACCCAGCACAGGGCTGGACGCAGAGGCGAGCGGCAAGTATCAACCCCTCGCTGACTATCTGGCGGCGCTGGATACCGAGACGACGTCAATGACCTTCGGTGAGATCGAAGACATTCTCGGCGACACGCTTGCACCCTCTGCCCGCAAGCACCTCCCCTACTGGTACTCCCCACAGAACTCACTGGGCAAAGCGATAGCAGCGGCAGGCTTCAAAGCTCGCGGCGTACGGACGGAGACCGAAACGGTCGAGTTCGTCCGGCGCTCTTAAACCAGTCGACCCGAGACGGCCCGAAAGCCGCGACGGAACCCCCGCGACGGCCTTGCCACGTCGAGCAACGCGGGCGGCGAGAGTCGCTATCGCCGACTGTGGCTCCGCGAAGTCCAGCCGGCGTTGACAAGTACTACGGCCCGCTACGAGGCTGTCAACACCGGCCAGCTTCCAATGGAGCCGGAACACATCGGAATACGATCGGCAACTTGCTACGAGGTGGCTCAGGGCTAATACATCACTCAGCTGTGCTTGCGGGGCCGCCCACGCTTCGATTTCAGGGGACGCCAACCGCGTAGATCCTCCTCGGTGACAACCCACCGGACCATCAAGCCGTCCAGCAGCGTGCGGTGGCTCCGGTACTGCTGGTCGCTACACCATTGCTTCACCCACGGCAGCAACTCGAGCAGACCGGCGAGCAGCGGAACAGCGTCATCGCGAGTCGGCGCGGCTGACGCGAGGTCGGACAACACCATTGCCCGGTCCTCGACGGGCCAGCCGGCCCACCCCACCATGGCGTCCTTGATGGCGCCTCCCGAGCGCGCATAGGACACGAACCTTTCGCCAGGCACGTCGTACTTGCCGCGGTGTCGCCAATAGCTCACCTTTAGGAAGTCGGCGCTGCTGTATTTCGGCGGTAGCGAGACCGGCACGGTAAGAACTTGATCCTCTTCCCGTTGCAGCCGCCACGTCTCCTCCCACTCAGCGCGCTTCGCGATGCCTGAATCTCGATAACGTAGGGCGGAGAGATAGGGAACGACCTCGTCTGCGAAGAGACCCCTCACGACGTCGACCAGCGGTTGGCCCGGTGCGTACAGCTCAGCGGCCTCGATGACCGCCGGGTCCTCGCCCAGCAGCTCGGCGAGCTTCGTAATCGGTAGCGGTCGCGCCCGCCGTGCGCCGTCTGCGTCGTCGTACCAGAACTCGGCCGTCTCGCACCTGTCGAGCAACCAGGTTCGCAGGGCATAGGCCGCCATAACGTCCCAGCCCGGGGAGGCCCACCGTCGTTTGAACTCCGGCCTTTCCAGAGTCCGCAACCGCCTGTCCTGCTGTATCGCATCGATGCGCCGCTTGACCACCTCACGGTAGGACGCCGGCCAGTGCGCGGGCAGATCGGTGGTCGGAAGGCCGCCGTGCCGCATAAACCAAGCAGTGTCCAGCTCGCCGACGACCAACTGTCGGGCCATGGCGATCTCGAAGGCTCGCTCGCCGAAGCTCAGTGGCGGAACGGCGGATGCAGCGGCCAGCAGGCCCTCGTCCTCGGCTACGCCGTACCGGAGATAGACCTCCCAGTCCAGCTCCTCCTGCAGGGCCACCATACGGGCGCGGATAGCTTCCCAACGGGAGCGAGCCGTGGAGAAGCCTTCGAGGCTCGGGGACTGACGGCTGAGGACCGCCGCCGGACCGGCCTCAGATAGTTCCCGGGCGAGCCGGTCCAACTCATCGGCGTACGTGGAGTGCAGCTTCTCGGGCAACGGGAGGTCACGCAGCCGGGTGGCGGCGATCTCGTAGAAGGCCTCCCATTGTTCGCCGGTGCCGGTCTGGTCGAGGCCTGACTTGCCCTTGCTGTTGCTGCCCTGCTTCAACCAAAAGCAGACCGAAGAACTGTTGAGCCATGCTGTCAGGTCGGTTCGGCGCTGCGCCGGCGCGTCTGAGGGGAGCTCGATGATCGGCGCGGATTGCAGTGGCACCTCATCCCTGCGCAGGGAGGCGAAGTGATTGTGGGTGGCGATCCAGGAATACGTGATCAGCCGGTCGTTCATGCCCCTCCGGCCGACGAACTGATGCCAGCCGTACCAGGGTCTTCCGCTGTTTTCGGGAGACCCCTCAAACCCGGATGAGCGGTTCTGTAGCACCAGCCTGTACGGCCATAGCCGTCGTAGATGCGCGGGATGCTGCTCGATCGGAATGATGTTGCCCGATGAATCGTATGGACAGAAGGCGTAGTGGTCGGCCCGGGCGTTCCAGTCCCGGACCTCGGAGCCGGAGATCACGCCGACGAGGACGTCATCAGCAGGAATTCCCAGCGTCGCGAAGGTGTGACGTGGCGCGGTGAAGATGTCGTCCGATCCCGTGTTGGCGAAGTATCCAATTCGCACCACATAGTCGTTCAGCCGACGTGCCGCACCGGCGATCTGCGCAAGGACCTCGTCCGCCTCGGTTGTCGCAATCCTCAGCGGAAACGAGCGGAGTTGTTCTTGGCTGACGTAGCGAGACGCCGACCACGTGTCGGCGTGACCAGGATGCGCCGTCTGTCGCAGCAACGATTGCCAGACCGGCGCCTGAGCGGGATCGGACGGTACGGCCGGCTCGCCACGCAGACCGGTCACGGTGAGCACCGGCGCCGCGTCACGAGGCGGCTCATTGCGTCCGATCAGTATGACGGTGGGCGTGCCGTGGCCTGGAATGAACGCGCCCGAAGTGTCGATGACGTGCGTGAGCGCGACCCGGTACCCGAAGAACTCCTCGACGAGTCGTCGACCGAACTCGCGCTTCATGAACGAGTTGGACGTCAGCTGACCGACACGTCCACCGGGCCGCGCCAACTGGAAAAGCCTCTGCGAGAAGGGAATCGTGAGGGCGTACCTGCCGACGCAGGCGTCGTACCGGGCGCGGTAGACCTCGTCGAGGGTCCTGTCCCGGACGGTGGTGTAGGGCGGATTGCCCACCACCACGTCGTAGTCGCCGCCGAAGGGGTCCTCGACCAGCGAATCGGCGACGGCTACCGAGAACCGCCAGTCGAACCGGGCAACCTCGCTGAGCCTCGTGGCGCCACACGCGCGCACCGCAGCCATGAGCAGGCGGAAGCGGGTGATAGCCACGGCGAAGGGGTTGAGATCCACTCCGTGCACGGAGCGCAGCGCATGACCGACCAGATCCTCGACAGCAACCGTGGGAGCGGCCCGCCGCCAGGCGGAAAACAGCCGCGTGAATGCCTCCAGGACAAAATGCCCCGACCCGCAGACCGGATCCATCAGGCGGAGGGCCTCATGCCCATGCTCCTGGATGGCAGGTTCAAGCGTGAGGTCCAAGATGAACTCGGTGATGAAGGCAGGCGTCTGCAGCAGGGCGTACTGCTTGCTGGCGCTCTCATCGATGACCTGGTAGAGGTCGCCGAGGAAGCGGGTGTTCAGGTCCGCGGCGGCGAGGTCGTGTGCCTTGCCTCCGGCCACGTCGGTGCGGTTCCACAAGGCGACCAGGTGGCTGGCCATCTGTTCCGAGATCGGCAGGTCGAAGAGCGCGTTCTGGCCGCGCTCGAACAGCCCGGTTCCCGGATCGACCGCAGCGAAGGCCTCGAACCGGGAGAGGAGCCAAGGCAGCTGCTGGCCCGGCACCGCAGGTGGCGACGGTTCATCGATCAGGCGGTTGTCCTCTGCGAACCGCACGAAGAGGGCACCCAGGACCCAGCCGACCGCTGCTTGGCCGAACCGTACGTCCGAGGCTTCGTCGGTCCGGGAGGTGCGAAGGTCTTCTTCCACAAGCCGTACGAGCCGGCGCAGATGGGTGGATAGCTCCACGGTCGACACGCTGAGACTCGCCTCCTGAATTTTTGACCCGTGTTAGAACACCCGCTACTCTACCCCTACAGCTTCCCCACTCCGCCGCACGCCGCTCGCCATCGACAGGCACGGACGTGCACCGGTGCCCGACAAGCATCCGGGAACAGCCGGAGGCCACGAAAGGACGGATCGGCAATGACTCCTCCGACGCGCCCCCTCTGGCTCGCGGTGATCATCATCTTCGGCCTCATGGTGGGCGCGGCCGCCGGGCTGCTGACAGGGATGAGCTCGAAAGATCCGGTCGCCGGGATCTTCACCGGAGCCGCCAGCTTCACCGGCACCGTGCTCCTCCTGCTCGCGATAGCGGCGTTCCTCACCTCGTCGCCGAGCCGGCCCTGAGACTCTGGATGCCTAGCCGATGAGCCGCACACGAGCGCCGCTGGGTCCTGGCCCAGCGGCGCTCGTTGGTAGGCCTCAGTTGGGTGACCGAAATACTCGCTCAGGCTGCCTACCCTTTTGATCACCGTCATGAATACGCGGTAACTCGTACTCGCTCGGCCGACGCGACGGCGATCTTGATCAGGCATCTGGACGACGATGACGGGGTTTCCTGCCCCGGCTGGCCTACCTCGGCGTGACCAACACCCTCGCTTCGCTAGCGGGGAACATGCTGTGCACCGACACCTACTCCAGCCGGTCTCCAGGCCGAGGGCGACACCCTGCTGAGCGGAGACAGTGTCCTCCGCTACCACGGGATATGCTCCTGCGGCCCGGGGGCGGTAGGTTCGGGGACGGCCAAGCGCGGCGCGGAGGGTGAACAGTGGCAGAGACTGGGCAAGACCGGTGGATCGAGGTCTCGCCCTCACAGTTCCCGCACGAGGCTGAAGGGCTGGCGCTGGTCCGCGCGATCATGCCCGACGAGACGCCGTTTCGGGCCTGGTCGAACTTCGAGTTCCGCGACTCGCGGGGTCGATGGCACGAGGTAGACCTGCTCCTGCTCGGCCGTAGGCAACTGCACCTCATCGAGCTGAAGTACTACTCCGGCACCCTTCGCGGCGATGACCAGCGCTGGGCTCGCGATGGCCGGAGGCCGGAGGATTCCCCGCTCAAGCTGGCGAGGCGCAAGGCGCAGTTTTTCGCGAGCAAGCTGAAGGACGAGCTGCGCTTATGGGCGCAGGAGCAGAACGTCCAGATTCCCGACGAGCGAGACGTCATCCCGTTCGTGCAGGAGGCAGTCTTCCTGCACCATCCCGATCTGCGTTGCGCTCTTGGCCCGTCCAGCGCGATCAACCTCTACGGCCTGGATGGCCGTAGGACCGAGAGCAACCTCACCGAGATTTCTGAACTGGTGCTCGAACCCGCGGGGCGGCGGGCGATCGGACCGAACCAGGAACACATCCTGGTCAAGCTGCTCGAACGCATCGGCCTCGTGCAACGCCGGGAGCGTGAGGCAGGGTCCTGGGTCATCGAGGACCAGGCCATCGACTCGGACGAGGGCTGGCAGGACTGGCTCGCCTACCACCGGGTGGTCCAGCAGGACCGTGCCCGGATCCGGTTCCGGGTCCTGCCACCCACGGCGGGTCAGCAAGAGCGGGCGTCGGCCCGACGGATCGCGGAGCACGAGTTCCGGATCATGTCGCGGCTGCAGCACGACGGGCTGCTGCGCCCGCGCGACCTGGTCGAGTCGGAGCTCGGCATCGGGCTGGTCTACCCCTACGACCAGCAATGGCAGCGCCTTGACCTATGGCTAGCCGGCCAGGATCAGGGTGTGCCACTGGCGACGCAGTTGTCGATGATCCGCCAGATCGGCGAGGCACTGCAGTACGCCCACAACAACCGGGTCGTGCACCGCGGGCTGATCCCACCGGCGGTCTGGGTGCGTCCGGTTCCCGGCACCCAGAACGACGTCAAGGTGCGGGTCGGTGACTGGCAGGGCGCCGGCAGCGTCCAGGGCGCCGCGGCCACCCATTCTTCGGTCCGCGGCGTGACCTCCCTGGTCGACGCCGCCCTCGCCGACCACGGATCAGGAACGGCCGAGGTGTTCAGCGCTCCGGAAGGGGTATGGAGCGCAGACGCCGACCGTATCCGGCTCGATGTGTTCGGGTTGGGCACCCTCGCCTTCTACCTGATCACCGGGAGACCGCCGGCGCCCAACCGAAGCGCTCTCAGGCAGCGCCTGCGCGACCAGCACGGCCTCGACCTGGCGATCGAGCTGCCTCAGGTCCCGTCGACCCTGCGATCACTCGTCCTCAAAGCAACAGACCCGGCTCCCAGTCGGCGGACAGCCGACGTCGCAGCGTTCCTGTCACAGCTCGCCGCAGCCGAGCGCGACGCCGCGACGAGTGAGGAGACCGATCCGCTCGAGGCGGCACCCGGCGCGGTCCTCGACGGAAGGTTCCGGCTAGTTCGGCGCCTCGGGCAGGGCTCGACCGCGGTGGGTCTACTCGTGCAGGATCTGCACGTCGAGGGCAACGGCGAGTGTGTCCTCAAAGTGGCTCTCGACGACACCGCCGCGACCCGTCTCGACGATGAGGCGGAGGCGCTGCGGCGCCTCGACGTCCCGCGGATCGTGAAAGTTCTCGAAGGACCGATCGTCGTCGGCGGCCGGCGAGCCCTCCTGCTCGAAAGTGCCGGGCCGGAGACTCTCACCACCGCGCTGCGGACGCGCAGCCGCCTGTCATTTGACCTGCTGGAGCGGTACGGGACGGACCTGCTGGACTGCCTCGTCGCGCTGGACAAGGCCGGGATCGACCACCGGGACATCAAGCCGTCCAACCTGGGCGTGCGGGAAAGCCGCGGTGACCGCACCAAGCATCTGATTCTTTTTGACTTCTCCCTGACCCGCGCTGCAGCCTCCGCTACGCAGGCCGGCACCCCGCCGTACCTCGACCCGTTCCTCATCGGCACGCGGGACCGGTACGACTCGGCAGCGGAACGATATGCCGCCGCGGTGGTTCTCTTCGAGATGGCGACCGGCAGCACGCCGGTCTACGGGGACGGCGAGGGCGACCCGGGAAGCATTCCGGATGAGGCGACCATCAGGCCGGAGATGTTCGACGCCACGCTCGCCGGTGACTTGATCGACTTCTTCCGTAAGGCGCTGGCCCGCGATGCCGGCGCCCGGCATCACACCGCCGAGGCAATGCGGGCCGCATGGCTGAGGATCTTCGCGAAGGACGCCACGACCGAGCCCGACGAGTCCTACGACGAGCTGGCAGCTCGGGCGACCCTGACCACGCCGCTGCGCGACTCCGGGCTGACCGCCCGCGCCCTGTCTGCGCTGGAACCCTATGCCGTCCAGACGGTCGGCGAGCTGCTGACCGTCGACCCGGTACAGCTGTCCCGCCTTCAGGGCGTCAAGAACGCGACCCGCCTGCAGCTCACCTCGCGCATCAAGGAATGGCGCGCCCGGCTCGGCTCCGAGATCCGCGCGGCGGAACGAAGCGGTCCGGAGCTCACTCCCACGGCAGCTGCAGATCTTCTGCTGAGCGTTGTCGCCACGCCGCGCTCACCGTCACGCGGTGGAGTCGTCCGCCTGATCCTGGGGATCGACACGACGCTCGACGCCTTCGCGACGCACGCTCAGCTCGGGGCCAACCTCGACGAACCGGTCCAGCAGTCGCGGATCACGACGCTGCTCGGAACCCTGCAAGAGCGGTGGGCCGGGGATCACGACGCCCGAGCGCTTCTCGACCGGTTGGCCGAGGCGGTCTCGGCCCGTCTCACCGAACTCGGCTCGGTCGCGACGGTCGCCGAGTTGACCCGTACGGTGACAGAAGCGCTCGCGCCTGAGGCCCATCCCGATGAGCGACTGGCTCGTGGTCTGCTGCGTTTCGCGCTGGAACGCCGCAAGGCGATGAACAAGGCCGACGGCTCGCAGCCACCCGTCTGGGTACGCCGGCGTGCGGGAGTGGTCACGTTGCTGGCCGAGGACCAGGCGCTGTGCGATGTCGCCGAGTCGCTCGCCTCGGAGGCGGACCGTCTCGTCAACGCGGCCAGCGACGCCGCGAACGCTGTCATCCCCGCGCAACGCGCGCAGGCCCGCCTCGAAGCGGCTGTCCCGGCCGAGAGCGGATGGCCGGCGGCCCTCGCCGACCCGCTGCGCCGGGTGACTCTGGCCGCCGCCGCATCGACCCACGCGGCTGCCTCAGGTGCCGGAGATCTGCACCATCGCGGCTTCACCGCGGCCGCGGCCCTGGCCCAGACGTTCGCGGACTTCGGCGGGCAGCAGCTCACCCCGGACGAGATCCGCGAACGCGTACGGGTTCGGTTCCCCGCCGCGCCGGAGCTGCCGCGGCGGCCGACGCTCGACAGCCTGATCACGGAGGCTGGTCTCGGCCTGATCTTCGACGACCGGCTTCGGGTCTACCGGGCCCTGGACACCGGTGCCGCGACAACCGGGCTGGATTCCCGGTCAGCGACAAGTCTCGCGGTGACCACCTCCCCAGTGGGTGCCACGGGTGCGTTGGGCGCCCGGTTGGAGACCTCGATCGGCAGCCGGTCGTTCCTCGCGCTCGGCACCCGCGCCGATCGCCTGGGCCGTCTGATCGACGCCGTCCAGGCGCGGTACGGGGCGACGACGGTGGACCTGACCGGCGCGTTGCTTGACGCGCTGCGTGCGGTGTCCGCGGCCGCCAACATGCCTTGGGATCTGGTGCGCGCCGCCGACGCCGAACGGGAGTCGAGCCGTCCCCGTCGCGGTCTGGAGGAGCTGATCCGCCGATCCTGGCCCGAAGTCGAGGCCACCGTCGAGCGGGCGTTGTCCGCGGGACGTGACGACTCGCCCGTGCTGCTCACGGACGCGTCGCCGCTCGCCCGCTACGGCAACATGGCGCTGCTCACCCGCTGGACCGACCTAGCCGCTCCGCGCCGCCGTGCAGTCTGGCTGCTCGTGCCGCAGCTCAACGGCAACCACGGTCCTGTGATTGACGGCCGGCCGGTTCCGCTGGCCGCACCCAACCAGTTCGTCAACCTCGACAACGAGTGGATCGACAGCACGGCTGCCCTGAGCGCAGCCGCCGAGAAGGAGCAGTAGCAATGGCGGTCTCAACGGGGTTGACGGCAGCGCTCAAGAAGGTCGTCCTCGATCTGGAGGACGACCTTCGCGACCGCGTCGCCTCGCAGCCGGAAGTGCTCCAGGCGTGGGAAGCCGAATGGCGTGACGCGGTCAGCCGCGAACGGACGGCTATGTCGTGGCAGGAATGGCGCGACGACCGGGTGACGCAGGCCGCGGTCGCGTGGGTACTGACCACGGTTTTCGTACGGTTCTGCGAGGACAACCGCCTACTCAAGCCGGTCTGGATCGCCGGCCCAGCCGACCGCCGGCAGGAGGCGCTGGACGCGGAGCTTGCCTACTTTCGCGCCCATCCGGAAGACACCGATCGGGAGTGGCTGCTCCAGGCGATTGAATACCTGCGGAGTACGAAGGCAACGCGGGATCTAGTCGAGTCGCACTCGCCGCTCTGGACGGTCTCTCCGTCGGGTAAAGCCGCCAAGCGCCTTGTTGCGTTCTGGCGCGAACGCACTGCCGACGGTGACCTCATTTGGGATCTCGCTGATCAGGATCTGTCGACCCGGTTTCTCGGGGACCTTTACCAAGACCTATCTGATTACGCCAAAAGTACCTTCGCCCTCCTTCAGACGCCGGAGTTTGTCGAGGAGTTTATCCTCGATCAAACGATGGAGCCGTCACTCGCTGAGCGGCCACTCGAAGGCTTCAACCTCATCGACCCCACGTGTGGATCGGGCCACTTCCTCCTTGGCGCCTTCGCACGGCTCAACGATCGCTGGGCGGCCTATGCGCCGGGATTGGAAGTACAGGCACGGGTGCAGAGGGCTCTCGACGCCATCCATGGCGTAGACCTCAACCCCTTCGCCGTCGCCATTGCACGCTTCCGTCTTATCGTTGCGGCGCTCGAGACGGCAAGCCTCACCTCCTTGGAAAACGCGCCTTCCTTTGAACTCAACCTTGCCGCCGGCGACTCGCTGCTGCATGGACGCCCGCAGTTGGCGTTGGACTTGCCCGGCATGGAGGACTATGACTCAGGACTCAGCGGTTTCGCCTACGCAACGGAAAACCTCGCGGCCCTGCGGTCAATCCTGGAACCAGGCAAGTATGACGTCGTGGTTGGCAATCCGCCGTACAAGACGGTGAAGGATGGGAAGCTCAACGCCGCCTACCGCGAGCTTTACCCGACTTGCAAGGGCGCGTATGCACTGACAGTCCCGTTCATGGAGCGCTTCTTCCAACTGGCTAAACCGGCTATAGGTGGCCGACCCGCAGGCTGGGTTGGTCAGATCACGTCCAACTCCTTCATGAAGCGTGAGTTTGGGTCTCGACTAATCGAGAATTTTCTAGCTAAGCAAGACTTGAGACTCATCGTCGATTCATCAGGCGCCTACATCCCGGGACACGGAACCCCCACGGTAATCCTCGTGGGGCGTCCACAGTCCCCCATTGCAGATACAGTAAAAGCAGCCCTCGGCGTTCAAGGCGAGCCTGGACAGCCAGCCGACCCAGCCCAAGGCGTGGTCTGGAAATCCATTGTCGACAACATCGATCAAGAGGAGTACGACGACGATGGCTACATAACTGTAACTAAGCTACCACGGAAAGCGCTGTTGACCCATCCGTGGAGTCTTGCAGGAGGCGGAGCGGACAAACTTCTTGCTGCGATCGATCTGCCTGAGAGCCGACGGCTGCAAGCTGTGTTGGCTGATATCGGTAGCAGCGTAGTTACCAGAGCCGATGATATGTATCTCCTTGGACGTGAAGCTTTGCTGCGTGCGGGTGTATCGGTCAACCATGTCATGCCATTGGTGGATGGTGACGACGTACGCGACTGGACCTTTCTCCCAGGTGTAGCCGCCTTGTGGCCGTACAGTCTAGATACTCTAGACGCCGAAACTGAGCCAGCTATTCAACGGTTGCTTTGGGTTTCTCGCACGGAATTGTCTAGCCGCGTGGCCTACGGCAAGACGCAACTGGAGCGGGGGCTCAACTGGTATGAATACTCGATGTTCTTCCGGGACAGGTTTGCTGGAGAGCTGGCGATATCCTGGTCGGGCCTCGCGACACACAATCATTTTGTCTTGGGCCGGGGCGGTCGCCTTTACAACCGTTGGGCCCCGGTGATCAAGTTACCGAAGGGGGCGACGGAGGAGGATCATCTTAGACTGCTCGTAGTGCTGAACTCCTCAACGGCTTGCTTTTGGCTTAAGCAAAACAGCCACAATAAGGGCAGCACTGTCGATACGCAGGGTGCCCGGCAAACACTCTCCCCGTGGGAGAACTTCTACGAGTTTACAGGTACTACTCTCAGAGATTTTCCACTCCCACACAATATCCCGGTTCACCCGGGCCGCGCACTCGACGAAGCCGCGCGCGAGATTTCAAGCCGTTTCGAATCAGCGTTTGCGGTTGGCGCAGAAACCCCCTCAGAGGAAATCCTCAACAGACTCGAAACAGACATTTCAAGACTGCGCGCTTCAATGATTCTTGCACAAGAGGAACTTGACTGGGAAGTCTACTATTCATACGGGTTGGTGGATCGCAGTCTCACCTTCCCGATTGATGGCATCCCCGGCATCCAATTGGGTGAGCGAGCGTTCGAGATTGCCTTAGCGCGAAGGACGGCTTCCAGCAACGAGTCGCCTGCCTGGTTCGCGCGCCATAGGTCTACACCCGTTACAAACGTTCCATCACATTGGCCGCAAGGGTATCGGGACATCGTGCAGCGGCGGCTTGAGCTGATTGAGTCGAACAAGTTCATCAACCTACTCGAGCGCCCCGAGTACAAGCGCCGATGGGCCACTGATCCGTGGGAGAAGCGGATCGAGAAGGCGTTGCGGACATGGCTGCTCGACCGCCTGGAAGCGCGCTCATATTGGTTCGATGCCCAGGGACGGCCAGCCGCTCGGTCGGTCGCTCAACTTGCCGATACTGTGACCCGCGACGCTGACCTCGTCTCGGTCCTGCAGCTCTGGGACGGCCGCAAGGATCGGTCGGTCACCCAGCAACTCGCCACGCTGCTGGACACGGAGAGCGTACCCTTCCTGGCCGCGTACCGGCTGAAGGATTCGGGACTTCGCAAGCGTGAAGCTTGGGAGCACACCTGGGATCTGCAACGCCGTGAAGACAAGGGCGAGAAAGTCGGCGAGATTCCGGTGCCGCCGAAGTACACGACAGCGGACTTCCGGAAGCAGTCGTGGTGGCAACACCGGGGCAAGCTTGACGTGCCCAAGGAGCGTTTCATCCTCTACTCGGACGCCGGCCGCGAGACCGACTCCACCCAGTTGCTCGGCTGGGCCGGCTGGGACCACGCTCAGCAGGCCCTCGCCCTGAACGCGGTCATCGCCGAGCGGGAGGCCGAAGGCTGGGCTGACGATAAGCTTGTCCCCCTGGTCGCCGGCCTCGCAGAGCTCCAGCCCTGGGTGCGGCAGTGGCACGACGAAACTGACCCCACCTACCAGCTCAACCTGGCCGACTACCTGGAGGAGCAACTGCGCGGTCGCGCTCACCAGGTGGGCATGACGGTCGAGCAGCTTGGTGCCTGGAGGCCGCCGGCCGCCAGCCGAGGACGCCGACCGAGGTCGTGACAGCCATGACGATGCAGCTTGAGGAGAAGGCGTGAGTACCCCGCTCCGCGACGTCATCACCATTCCCGAGCGTGCCGGCGCGGAGGACTACGTCCTGCGTCTGACCGACTCGGTCGGGCACAACGCAGTCCAGCGCACGCTCGACGAATACGTCGTCACCGATGCGCTGGTCGAGGCATTCGACGCGGCTATGGGCCTGGTGGCCGAGGGAATCACCTCCGGCACGAGCCGCGGCTCGTTCCTCACCGGCTCGTTCGGTTCGGGTAAGTCGCACTTCATGGCCGTGCTGCATGCCCTCCTTCAACACGAGCCGGCCGCCCGCTCCAAGGCTGAGCTTCAGCCCGTTGTGGCGCGCCACGATCCGGTCCTGGCTGACCGGAAGATCCTGCCGCTCGCCTTCCACATGCTCGGGGCACGGACAATGGAGGAGGCCCTCTTCCAGGGTTACATCCGCCAGATCGCCGAGCGCCGCCCCGGTGCGCCGTTGCCCGCCGTACACAAGTCTGATGCTCTTCTCGAAGACGCTGAACGTTACCGGGCCCAGCTCGGCGACCAGCAGTTCTTCGCCGGCCTCAACGGCGAAGCAGGGGGCGAGGGCGGCGGCGCGGCCGATCCCTGGGCTGCTGTGCTGGGCGCGGGGGAGTGGGATGCTGTTCGCTACGCCGAGGCTCGTGCGGCCTCGGCCGCGAGCCCCAGCCGGCAGAAGCTGGTTTCGGCCCTGGTCGAAACGTACTTCCGCTCCTACACGCAGCAGGCGGAGTACGTCGACCTGGACACCGGCCTGGCGGCGATCTCGACGCACGCCAAGAGTCTCGGCTACGACGCCGTGGTTCTCTTCCTCGACGAGCTGGTTCTGTGGCTGGCGTTCTCGGTGCAGGACCGGGAGTTCTTCCGCCGCGAATCGCAGAAGCTCACCAAGCTGGTCGAGTCATCCATCGGCGGTCGTCCGATCCCGCTCATCTCCTTTGTGGCCCGGCAGATGGACCTGCGGCGCTGGTTCGCCGACTCGGGCGCCAGCGGCGCGGAGCAGGACGCGCTCGACCGCGCCTTCCGCCACCAGGAAGGCCGGTTCGGTGTCATCCCGCTCGGCGACGACAACCTGCCATACGTGGCCAATCGCCGCCTCCTGCAGCCCAAGGACGCTGATGCTGCCGCCGTGCTAGAGGGCGCGTTCGGTGCGATCGACCGCCGGCCGGCGGTGTGGGACGTGCTGCTCGACGGCGTGAACACCGATGAACGGCATCGGGGCTCCGATGAGAAGGCGTTCCGCCTCACCTACCCGTTCTCTCCGGCCCTGGTGTCGACCTTGCGCAGCCTCGCCAGTGTCATGCAGCGCGAGCGGACCGCGCTCAAGGTCATGCAGCAGATGCTCGTCGACCGGCGCGAGACCCTGACCATCGACCAGATCATTCCGGTCGGCGACTCCTTCGACCTCGTGGTCCAGGGGCAGACCGGGCAGGCATTGGACGCGGAGGCGGCTGCTCTCTTCCGGTCGGCCAACAAGCTCTACACGGACAAGCTGCGGCCCTTGCTGCTCGGGATCCACGGCATCGACGAGCGGACTCTGCGGGAAGAGCCGGAAAAGGTTCCGCCCGGATTCCGGACCGACGACCGGCTGGCCAAGACCCTCCTGCTGTCGGCCGTCGCCCCGAAGGTCCCGGCTCTGATGGCGCTGACCGCGGCCCGGCTCGCGTCGCTCAACCATGGTTCCATCGTGTCGCCGCTGCCGGGTGGTGAGGCAGCTGTCGTGCTGTCCAAGGTGCGTACCTGGGCCCGGGACATCCCGGAGATCCACCTCGACGGTGACGACCGCAACCCGACGATCCGGGTGCAGCTGTCCGACGTCGACTACGAGTCGATTGTGGAGCGCGCCAAGGCCGAGGACAACGAGGGTCGGCGCCGGGAGCTGCTGAAGGACCTGGTCAGCCAAAGCCTGGGCGTCACGCTGGCCTCCCAGGATCTGCAGGGCGCATATCCGTACGACTTCGTCTGGCGTGGCTCGAAGCGCAAGGTCGACGTGCTCTTCGGTAACGTCCGCGACCGTAGCTGGCTGTCTGACGACCACTTCCGTGCCGCTCCGGACACCTGGCGCATCGTCATCGACCACCCGTTCGACGACCCTGGCCACTCCACAGTCGAGGACCTACAACGGCTGGACGAAATGGTGGCCCGGGGCGTGCAGGAGCGGACAGTGGTTTGGCTGCCGCGGTTCCTGTCGGATGACAAGATTCGCGAGTTGCGACGCCTTGTCATCCTCAACTGGCTGCTCGACGGCAGCACCGAGCGCTGGCAGGGCCACGCCGACCACCTCAACGAGGCTGACCGTGCCCTGGCCCGGTCCATCCTGGAGTCCCAGCGCAATACGCTGCGTCGCAGCCTCGAGGACGCAGTGCAGCAGGCGTATGGCGCCGCGTCGCCACGCCCGGGCGTCCTCCTCGAGGACGCGTCACACGAGCGGACCCTGTTCTCCTTCGAGCGGCGCTTCGCCCCGGCCAATCCGGTCGGCGCCACGCTCGGTCAGGCCTTCCACAATCTGCTCGACCAGGCGTTCAAGGCCCTCTACCCCGCGCATCCGCTGTTCGAGCCAGGCGACGTCGAGGTCAAAGTCCGCGACCTCAAAGCCGTTGCTCGGTACGTCGCACAGAGCGCGGCGGACAGCGAGAAACGCGTCGAGCTTCAGGCCGACGCCGCCGTGGTACGACGGATCGCGGAGCCGCTCGGCGTCGGCAAGGCTACGGAGATGCACTACCTGCTCGGTGACGATCGGTTCACCCCATGGGGCCAGGAGATCGAACGAGCACTGGGCCGGCGCGCGCAGGAACAGGGCAAGCCGGCCGACGGGCCGGTGACCGTCGCGGAGCTACGGCGCTGGATCCGGGACGTCTCGCCCGCCCACGGGTTGAGGGACGAGGTTGCCGACCTGGTCATCATCGCGTGGGCGGCGCTGCGGCAGCGGGCCTGGTTCCAGCAGGAAACGGCTCTGCCGGTCGTACCGGAGCCGGGCTCGCTCACCCCGGTGATGGAGCTGCGCACCCAGGAGTTGCCGTCGGCCGATGATTGGGAGTCGGCGCGAACCGTGGCTGGCGCGATGCTGGGCGTTGTGGCCGGGGCGTATCTCACAGCGCCGGCTGTGGCCGATTTCGTCGGGCAGGTCGCCGTCAAGGCGGCGGAACTGTCGAAGACGGCGCCCGGGTTGGTGGCAGCAATCGAGGCGGCGTACCGGCGCCTAGAGATCGCGGACGGTAACCGGCTGAGGACCGCTCAAGCTGGGTCCGCGCTGGTGCAGCAATTGCGACACCTCGACGGCGTCAAGCTCGTTCAGGTGCTGGCGAAGGCAAACCTCGGCGATGCCACACCGGTCGCGGCAGGCAAGTCGCTGGCTTCGGCGGAGACGGTCGGGAAAGCGCTCACGGGATTCCCCTGGCACCGGCTGGACCCGCTGCGTGAGGCAATGAAGGGGGAGGACAGCCGCGCAGCGGACGCCGCCGCTGTCGTCAACGGCCTTCGGTCAGCGCTGGAGCAGGACGAGCTGCCGATGCCGATCGGACGCGCGCTCGCAGCTTGCGAGGACGGAATCTTCAGCTGGCTGGCGAAAGCTGCGCCCTCGGCGGATCCCAAGCCCAAGCCAAAGCCACCCGTTGTGTCGGATCCCACGGCCGGCAGTTCCAGTCGTGCGGGCGGAGCAGGCAACAGCGAGATCGTGAATCAGGTGCGGAAGTTCCTGGACGCCAACCCCGACGTCACTGTCGAGGTGACGTGGCGAGTGCTGCCGTGACCGTCGCCGTGGCCACGACGCGGGTGAGCGCATCGATGGTGCTCGCCATCATCGACGAAGCCTTGGCCAAGAACTACCGTACCGGCGTCATCGGCCTCCGCGGCGTCCCTGATCGGGCCACCTCCGTCGACCTGCAACACCAGGGCCAGACCGTTCGGGTCCGGGTGGCCGAGTCCGCACTGGCGGTACGAGAGATGCTCGGCGAGCACCGCGACGGCGACTGGCTGGTGATCGTTACCGACCGTGATGACGACGATCTCGGACCCGGCATCCTAGCCCATTTCGTCTGGCAGCGGCTGCGCAGACCGGATCCGTGGGAGGCGGTCCGGGCCCGGTTCGCGGCCGCCGGCATCGACCCCGCGTTGACCAGCCGCCCGGACAACCGGGAGCTGGCCACGGCGTTGGTGGCCGCCACCCCGGCCGCAGGCTGGCCAGCCGCGCCGGCCGGCGTTCTCACCCGTACCCATGCGCTTGGTGCAGTTGCCGCCATCCACCTCGACTTCGACACGGATACCGCCGATGTCCTCGGCGTCCTCCGCTGGTCGATCGCCGCGCAGAGCGTCGCCTCCCTCGGCGCTCTGCGCCGTAGCGTCGGGGACCTACTTGCCGACACCACACTCGACTGGATCGCCCAGCGTGCGGGCTCGGCGGCAGGCCCGATACGGGCGCTGCTGTCCCGCGGGGAACTCGCCGACGTGGTACCGCTCGGCTTGGTTCTGCGGCTGCTGACCAACGACCGGTACGAACCGCCAACGACGCATCAGGCTCAACTGGCTCTGGTCCGGCTCGAACCGCGGTGGGGCGATTACAGCCCTACGCTGGCCGCATTGGCCGCCCTCGGGCAAGCCGCGGACGCGCTGCTGTCCGACCTGATTCACGACCGGCGCGCCGACGACGACGTCGCTCGCTGCCTGGACCGGGCCGACGCGATCCTCACCCAGATCCAGGCCGAGCCGCTGGCCCGCCACTCTGAACTCCTCGCCGGCGGATTGCGGGCGCGCTTCGTCGCGCTTGCCGACGGCCTGCGCAGGGCCGTCACGGCGCCCGGCCGCGCCGGCGACACGGACACCGTCGAGAAAGCCTGGGCAGCGGTGCGGGCCCACCGGCTCGCCGCGACCACGCCGTTCCGGGGCCCCTTCGAGGCTGCGGTGCGGCTGGTCCGATGGCTTACCGAGATCGATTCCGCGCCCGGTACCCCCGCGGACACTCCCGAGCTTGGCCTCCTCGCCCGCCGATATCTGGACAGCGCAGCATGGGCCGACGCGGCGATCAACGACGCGTTCGGCGGGGTGGATGATCCGACCCTGTCCGGTGCGCTGCACGCCGTCGTCACCGCCGCGCAGCAGCGACGTCGCGCACAGGAACGCCACTTCGCGCGGGCGCTCGCCTCGGCGCCCACCCCTGCCGGCCGCGGTTTGCCAGCCGGCTCGGAAACCGTCTGGTACCTAGAACAGTTGCTGCCGGGCTGCGTCATTCCGCTCGCCCGCAAGGCACCCGTACTACTGCTGGTCCTCGACGGCATGAGCGCAGCCGTCGCCACCGAGATCCTGTCCGACGCGACTGGGCGGCTCGGCTGGCTTGAGGCCGCGCTACCTGGTGCCGGTTCGCTGCGAAGGACGGCGGCGCTCGCGGTGTTGCCGTCGATAACCGAGGTGAGTCGCGCATCCCTGCTCTCCGGCCGCCTCACCCGCGGGCAGCAATCCGAAGAACAGCACGGCTACGCCGAGGTGACCTCCAAGGGCGGGAAGATCCTCGCGCGGCTCTTCCACAAAAAGGCGGTGGACACTACCGCAGCAGGCTGGTCGGTCAGCCCGGATGTGGGCGGCGCCATCGACGACATCGAGCTGCCGCTGGTGACCGTCGTCCTCAATACGATCGACGACGCGCTCGACCGCAGTGACCCCGCGGGCACGGTCTGGACCGCCGATGCCGTCAAACACCTCGAACCGCTGCTCGCTCGGGCGGCCGCCGCAGGGCGGACCGTCGTCGTGACCGCCGATCACGGTCACATCGTCGAACGCCGTCAAGGCACCCAGCGATCGCACCCTCAGATTTCCAGTGCTCGTTCTCGCCCGGCCACCGCTCCCGTCCAGGAAGACGAGATCGAGGTCAGCGGCCCTCGCGTGCTGACAGACGGCCACCGAGCCGTCCTCGCCGTCGACGAGACACTCCGGTACGGCCCGCTGAAGGCTGGCTACCACGGGGGAGCGAGCGCGGCAGAGGTGGTCGTGCCGGTCGCCGTCCTCGTACCGGATGAATCCCGCAACAAGGCCGGTCTGGAGTTGCTTCCGCCGCAGGAGCCCACGTGGTGGCTCACCTCCCCGGCCGTTTCGCGGACACCCACCGTCTCACCCGCGCCGAAGGCCGCGACCACCAAGAACCAAGGGTGGCGCCAGACCGGCCCGACCCTGTTCGATCAGGCGCCGTTTGAGCAGAACCTGTTCGACCAGGCTCCGGAGGTCACCAAGCAACCGAGGACGACGCTTGGCCGTGCCGTTGTGGCCAGCCCCGTCTACAGGGCACAGCGGAAGATCGCCGGCCGCCTCATTGTCACCGACGATCAGATCGCCGGAATCATCGACGCGCTGGCCGGCGCGACAGCCAACCGGCTGCCGCCCATCCCCGCCGCCCAAGCCCTCGGCGTCGCCCAGACGAGGCTGCGGGGTGCGCTGACGCAGGTCCAGCAACTACTCAACGTTGAGGGGTACGCCGTCCTGGCCGCCGAACCGGCGACCGGCACGGTCATGCTCGACGTCAAACTCCTGACCGAGCAGTTCGAGGTGCCCTCGTGACGCCGGACGTCTCCCAGCGACGCCGGCGCGAAGTGATCGACGCGCTTCGCCGTGGAACCGTCCCGGAGAGCGGTCTCGACCTGCTCGCGGTCGGTCTCGACCGATTTTCCGCCGCCCTCGACGGTGAGCTCGACACGGTCAGCTCCGGTGGCGCCATGTTCAAGGCGGTACGGGGCGAGTACGGCGCCGGCAAGACCTTTTTCACGCGACACCTAGCCGAGCGGGCTATTCGGCACGGCTTTGCCGCAGCCGAGGTGCAAATCTCCGAGACTGAGACGCCGTTGCACCGGCTGGAGACCGTGTACCGGCGCATCACTGAGTCCATGCGGACGGCGTCAATACCACCCAGTGCGTTCCGCGCCGTTCTCGACTCGTGGCTGTTCACGCTGGAAGCCGATGCGCTCCAAGCTGATCCCGCCGCCGAGGCTGACGTGGGCGCGGCCGTGGATCGGCTCCTCGAACAGCGCCTCGCCCAGGTCAGCAAGCACTCCCCCCTCTTTGCACTGGCGTTACGCGGCTACCGGGCGGCGTTGAGCGCCGGCGACACCGTCATCGCCGACGGGCTGGCCGCGTGGATGGCCGGACAACCGCAGGTCGCGGTGGCGGCGAAACGAGCCGCCGGTATTCGGGGCGAGCTCGACCATTTCGGCGCCATGGCCTTCCTCCAAGGGCTGCTCACCGTCCTACGGGACGCCGGCCATCCGGGACTGGTTCTCGTCCTCGACGAGGTCGAGACGCTGCAACGGGTCCGCGGCGATGTCCGGGACAAAGCACTCAACGCGCTGCGGCAACTGATCGACGAGGTGCACTCCGGCCGCTTCCCCGGGCTGTATCTCGTCATCACCGGCACGCCGGCCTTCTACGACGGGCAGCAGGGTGTGCAGCGCCTCGCCCCGCTGGCACAACGGCTCGCCGTCGACTTCGGCACGGATCCGAGATTCGACAACCCCAGGGCCGTGCAGATCCGCCTGCCCGGCTTCACCATCGAATCCCTGGTCGAGCTGGGCGGCCGCGTCCGGGACCTCTACTCCAACGGGTCACCCGCACCCGGCCGGATACGGACTCTGGTCGACGACACGTACCTTGACCAACTGGCCCGCGCCGTTGCCGGTGGCCTGGGCGGAAAAGTCGGCATCGTGCCACGCCTGTACCTGAAGAAGCTGGTGGGCGATGTCCTCGACCGGGTCGACCAGTTCCCCGACTTCGATCCCAGGCGGCACTATGCGGCGACAATGTCGGCAGCGGAGATGACCGACGTGGAGCGCAACGCCGCGAGCGCCGACGACATCGCACTGGACCTGTGACCACCGCCGGCCTGCTGCATCCTGTGCTGCTGCACCACATCGTCAACTCCCTGCAATGGCCGGGCCTGCGTCCGCTGCAGGAAGCCGCTGCGGAGCCACTACTGGCCGGTGAGGACGCCCTGCTTCTCGCCCCGACCGCCGGAGGCAAGACCGAAGCCGCAGCTTTTCCGCTGTTGTCTCGGATGTCCGCCGAGAGCTGGTCCGGAACGTCGGTGCTCTACCTTTGCCCGCTCAAGGCCCTGCTCAACAACTTGCTGCCGCGCTGGGAACGCTACGCCGACTGGCTGGGACGGCGAGCTGCGCTCTGGCACGGTGACGTCACCGCGCCACGGCGGCGGGCCATCCTGGCCGCCCGCCCGGACGTGCTCCTGACCACGCCGGAATCGCTAGAATCGATGCTGGTCAGCCGCAACGTCGACCATCGGGCGTTCTTCGCCGGACTACGCGCCGTGGTCGTCGACGAGGTGCACGCCTTCGCCGGCGACGACCGCGGCTGGCACCTCCTCGCCGTCCTTGAACGCTTGACCCACCTGATCGGTCATCCCGTTCAGCGGATCGGGCTCTCGGCAACCGTCGGCAATCCGGATCGCCTGCTGACCTGGCTGCAGGGCTCCGGCGCGGGTGTTCGGGCCGGACGCGTCATCGCTCCTGACCTGCCGGTCGCCGCGACAGCGACTGGGGCGACACCTCCGCCGGGCGAGATCGAACTCGACTTCGTCGGATCCCTACAAAATGCTGCGACTGTGCTCGCAGGGCTACACTTCGGTGAAAAACGGCTGGTCTTCTGCGAATCCCGGCAGGCCGTAGAACAGCTCGGCAGTCTCCTACGGGAGCGCGGCATCACCACGTTCCTGTCGCACGCCTCGCTGTCCGCCGACGAAAGAAGACGCTCGGAAGAGGCATTCGCCGAGGCACGCGACTGCGTCATCATCTCGACCAGCACACTCGAGCTGGGCATCGACGTCGGCGACCTCGACCGCGTCGTTCAAATCGACGCCCCCTCGACCGTTGCGTCATTCCTGCAACGACTCGGGCGCACGGGTCGCCGGCCAGGCAACATCCGCAACTGCCTCTTCCTCACCCGCAGCGGCGACGCCCTGCTGGAGGCGGCGGCCCTGCTCGTGCTCTGGGGCCGCGGATGGGTCGAACCAGTCGTCGCCCCACCCGAACCACAGCACATCGTCGCCCAGCAGATGCTCGCACTCTGCCTGCAGGAGCACCGAGTGGGAGATCGGAACTGGTCGCGGTGGTGGAACGGTCTCGACCCCTTCGGACGCGCCGCCATCCCGATCGTTCGCCACTTGGTCGATCAGGGCTACCTCGACAGCGACAGCGACATGCTTTACATCGGCCCGGAGTCCGAACGGCGCTTCGGGCATCGGCACTTCATGGGCATGACGGCGGTGTTCGTCGGAGCGCCCGAGTTCACCGTCCTAGTGGGCCGCGATGAGCTGGGTCGCGTCGACCCGGCCCTGCTCACCGAGGAGGTGCAGGGCGACCGCCGATTGCTCCTCAACGGACGAAGTTGGCGGGTCACCTACATCGACTGGCGGCGCCGGCGCTGCTTTGTCGAACCCGCCGAGAGCGGCGGAAAGGCTCGCTGGACGACCGGGGGTTGGGCAGGCCTCGGATTTGAGCTGACCCGCGCCATGCGTGAGGTACTTCTCGGCGTCGACCCCCCGGTAAAGCTCACTCACCGAGCAGCCAAGCGCCTCGCCCAGGAGCGGGAAGAGCGATCCGCGATGGTGCATCCGGGTGGCAGCGTGATCCTTCGCGATCGGCACGGCGATGACCTGCGGTGGTGGACCTGGGCCGGTTTCCGCGCGAACGCCACCTTGGCGTCCACGTTGACGGAGGTTGTCGACCCGGTGCAACGCTTCGATGACTGCCAGGTCCGCTTACGGGCGAATCTCTCTCGGGAAGAATGGCGGACACTCATCGCCGACGCTGATCAGCGTCTGTGCCTGCCCGAAATCAACAAGAAGGCTCTTGACGGACTCAAGTTCAGCGAAGCGTTGCCGGAGCGGCTCGCGCTGGCGACGTTAGCGTCTCGCCTCGCCGACCTCGGTGGCGCAACCGCTGTCCTGCAGGAGCCGACACGGTTCGTTCAGACATAGCCGGGCCGTGGATTAGCTCCGATCACCAACGCAGCTGCGGCCAGCACAGCGAGGTACCGGCTGGCCGCCACTGCCGACGACGGGTGGCGCCTCCGGGTCTAAGCCGGCCTTATCGAGCCACGCTGGCGCGGGACGACCGATGCAGTGGCTTCCGCGGCGGCGTGGGATAGCTCGGGTAGGACGTCTCCGTAGCACTTGGCGGTGAAGTGTGGGCTGGAGTGGCGGAGCCGATTGGAGATGATCTTCATCTGGACGCCGGCGGCGAGGCCCATGGTGGCGGCGCCGTGGCGGAGGTCGTGGAGCCGGATGGGTGGTAGTCCGGCTTGGGTGGCGAGGTGGTGGAAGTGGTCGGTGACGTCGGCAGGGTGGAGCCGACCACCGCTGGGCGTAGTGAACACGAGCCCGGTGGTGGTCCAGGCAGCACCCGCGGCGAGGCGTTCGCGGTGTTGCCGGGTGCGGTGGGCGCGTAGCACCGTGACGGTCTCGGTGTCGAGAGCGACCGCGGCCTCGCTGTCGGTGGTTTTGGGGGTGTCGATGGTGGTGGCCCAGCCGTGTTGGACGAGTTGCCAGCGGACGGTGAGGGTGTGGGCGTCGAGGTCGTCCCAGTGCAGGCCGCATGCTTCGCCTCGGCGGAGGCCGGTGAAGGTGATGAGGTGGTAGAGGGCGTAGAGGCGGTCGTTGGCGTCGTGGGTGTGGTCGAGGAATCTGCCGGTGTGTTCGGGGGTCCAGATCATGACGGGGCTGGGGGTCTTGCCGGTGTCGCGCCAGGTTTTGACGCGTTGGTCGGTCCAGATGGTGGGCTTGGGTGGTCGGGCGGTCGGTAGTTCGACCATGAGGGCGGGGTTGGTGTCGATGTAGCGGTGGCGGCGCATCGCGTCGTTGAGGGCCTTGCGCAGGGTGGCGTGGATGACGTGCAGGGTTCTGGGGCCGACGATCCGCTGGTTCTTGACTTGGTCGCGTTTGGTGGGGTCGCGGCTGACGCGCAGGGTGGCGATGGTGGTGTTGCGTTCGGCGATGGCGTCGTACATGGCGTCGATGTGGCCGGGGCGGAGCCGGTCGATGCGTAGGTGGCCGAGGTGCGGGATCAGGTACAGCCGGATGTGTCCTTCGTAGGAGCGCCGGGTGCCGGTCTTAATGTTCTTGCGTCCGGCGAGCCAGTCGGTCAGGTACGCCTGCATGGTGGGCAGCTCGGTGGGGGTGATGTCCAGGTGCAGCGCCCGCCGAACCTGGTCCGGAGTGGGGATGGGCGCGCCGGTTTTGACGGCGGTTTCGATGAGGTCGCCGGTGGTGACGGTGGTGTGCGGGTCGGTGTGGTCGGGGACGGCGAGCGTGGCCCGGATGCGGTCGAGGACGGCGTCGGCGTCGGCTTGGGTGGGGTAGGGGCCGTGTCGGAGTGGGCGGCGGGTGCCGTCGGCGCGGGCGGGGATTTCGATCTGCCAGTGCCAGTGGCCGTGGGTGCGGGACCAGCCGCCGCCGGGCCGGCGAAGCTGGGGACAGGAGCGTCCCAGTCGCCGGCCCGTGATGCTGTCGCGGCAGCCGCAGCGTTTGAAGGTGGATCCCTTCACTCATCGTCTCCTGGATGCTCTCGGTGGTGCCGCCAGCGGTGTCGGGTGGAATCCGCTGGTGGCAGGGTTATCGCATCCACGCTCACCTTCGCGTCGGCTTCAAGTCGCCCGCCGCCGGTGGCGTCGGGGTCGGGTTGGAGGAGGTGGAGCAGGGCGGCGACCGGGACGATGATGCGGCTGCCGGCCCGGATCAGCGGTATGGGGAACTGGTCGGTGGCGGCGAGCCGGTACGCCTGGGATCGGCTGATCCCGAGCACGGATGCGGTGGTGGTGAGGGTGGTGGTGACGCCGAGGGCACGGATGCGCTCGATCGTCCACACCTCCCCGACGCTGGGTGCGGTGGGGTTGTCGGTCGTGGTGCGGGTGGTCTGGTCAGCGTGATTCGTGGGGCTGTTCATGATCAGGCTTCTCCTGGCGGTGAGATGGATGGCTGTGCAGTAGGAGCGGGGTAGCCGCGTCGGGGTCGACCGGGGCAGGGGTGGCTGCTCCTCCACCGTTGCGCCGCTCCGGTGACAGAGGCGGTGGCGTCGGGTTGGTCGGCACGGCCGGGCTCGCGATCAGCTCGGGTGGTGCCGACGACTCGACCTTGAGGGTCTTGAGGAGTTCGGATATTCGGGTGTTGGACACGGTGTGACCTGCTGCGCGGAGGGCTTCGGCGAGTGCCGCCCGGGTCAGTGCCTGCCCGTCAGCGGCGAGCCGGTCCCGGACCTTTCGCGCCGCTGGCAGCAGCTCGGCCACCGCGCGGGACGGCTGCGGGGACGGTCCCCGGTCCGCTCTCCGCCGTTCCCGTCCGCCTTGTCGGCGACGAGCATCCGGTGAGCGGACGGTCCGGGTGCTGGACCGCTCCCCCGCCGCGAGAGCGGACCGTACCGTCTCGTCCGGTCCGTTGTCCGGAACGGTCGGCCCGGCCTCATCCCGTCGGCCGTCCTCAACCGTCCCGGCGGTGTTGGCGGGCGTGGCGGTGCTGGTCCGGCCGAGGGCGATTTTGACCATGACGAGGAATCCGAGCGCGGGTACGGCGGCGGCGACCCAGCCGATGATCGAGGGTTCGGCCTCGACGACCTGCGCTGCCAGGGACAGGGTGACGGCGCAGGCCAGCACGGTGGCTGGGAAGACGGTGGAGGTGTGGGCGCGTTTGCGGCGGCGCAGTTCCAGGCCGGAGGCGATGGACATCAGTTCCAGGACGATCGCGTCGGCCCAGGCCAGCCAGCCGGGTTGGCCGTGGGCGGCGGCTACGTTGTGGACGTGGGTGAAGCTGGCCGCTCCGGCTGCGCCGCCGATGGCCAGCATGATGACGACCTGGACGGCGCCCTCGACGCGGCTGCCGCGCGGACTGGTGTCCGGGTCAGGGATCGATGCTGTCGTGGCCCATCACCTCCCCGACCCGGGACAGGGTTTCCGGTCCGTCCGTCAGTCGCAGGAGGCGGGACCGGATGGCGGACCGAGCCGGCTTCGGACAACAGTCGGGACGGGGACCGGACACCGGTCGCGGACCGCCCGACGCGGACGCTGCACCGAGAAGTGGTCCGTCGCTGCGGGAGCGGACGGCTGGTGCTCTCACGGAGCTGTCAGCGCCGACCGCGCTGCTCACGACAGATCCGTGACAGACGCCGGCCGTTGCTGTCCGCTCCGCTGCGGAGGTACTGTCCACGGCCGTCGTGCCGTCGCCGATCACGCGGCCTCACCCGCCAGACCGGAGGCGTCAACGGCGTACCCGGCCAGATCGGCCAGCCGCAGCCGCTGCCCTTCCCCGCCCGCCACGGCCCACACCGCCCCTGCCGGGCCGAGGCCCGTCGTCGCGGCGTGGTCGCGGGCCCCGGTGGCAATCGGCACCATCAGCGGCACGTCGGCTAGCACGCGGCGTAGGTTGCGCTCGCGGGCGGCCGAGGGCAGCCAGAACAGCACCGGCCACATTCGTCCGATCGTGGCGAACAGTTCCTGGTAGCCGTCGACCTTGGCGGCGAGGATCGACAGCTGCTCGGCGCCGGTGTCGTACTCGACGAAGAACGGCACCTCGACACCGTTCTCGACCCACCGGCCGTAGCCGTCCGGGCGAACCCTCGGCTGATACGCCCGCACCAGCCCCGGATCCTGCCGGCTGGTGAACGTCCCGGCGCGCTGGCACACCACCTCCGGCAACCACTCCACCAGCCCGGTGCCCGGATGGGTACGGGCGTGCCCGGCCAGGTCGGTGAAGAAGCCGTTCACCCCGAGGCGGTGGGTGAGGCTGCGGGTCGAGGTCCAGCGCCGCCGCTCCACCCGGGCGTGGTCCCGCCGGGGTGGGCGTTCGTCCCGACTGGCGGCGACGACCTCGGCGCCGAGTTGGTCGATGACGTAGTGGTACGGGTACGAGCCGCCGTCGGCCCGCTGTGGCCGGAACCGGGCCACCAACCGCAGCCGGTACAGGGTGCGCAGCCGCCGCTGGCAGAAATCGAGGGACGGGAACAGGGCGGCCGCGAGTTGGAACGACGTGAGCACGCCGTGGTCGTACAACCAGCCCAGCAGCACACGGTCACGGCTGGTCAGCTGGGACTGGACCCGAAGGACCGGATCATCCACCGGCTACCACCTCCTTTCCGGGTAGGGAATGCCGGCCCCAGGGGAGAGACCCGAGAGCAGGCAGGGTCTGTCGCAGGACAAGCCGACGGCGCTGACAGGCGGGCTTACCTGCGGTGTGAGAGGAAACAGGGGGTCGGTTCGGGGGTCCGGCTGAAGACTGACGTCAACGCTGACGCCAAGCCCAACCCCCGAACGGGGATCAAGCCGGAACTCGTCACTGCCAATGCCTACGGCAGTCATTGAAGGTGTCGACGAAAGCACGTGAACTCCTTGGTTGAGGTGTGGATGTGGTGCTGATGGCGTAGGGGGCACCGCAGCGCCGGCGAAGCGGAAAGGGCCGGTGAGAGGCATCCCGGCACCGCCCCTGCCGCGGTCGGGGTCAGCGGCGCCGGACTGCCGCCGCCGGGAGCAGCAGCGAAAAGAATGGCCTTGGGGCAAGTGCGCGGAGGTAGCTGTTGGCGGGGTGGGGGCTAGCCTCTGGGTCATGTCCGCCCCTGCACCGCGTCCGTTGCTGTTCCTCGACGTGGACGGCACCCTCATCCCGATCGGCACACCCACGGCGGCTCAGCCGGGCATGCCGCATGGCCACACCCCCGCACCGGCCCTACCGGCCGACGCCCATCCCCTGCTGCACAAGGTCAATCCAGAACACGGCCGCCGGCTGGAGTCCCTGCCCTGTGATCTGGTGTGGGCGACGACCTGGATGAGCGACGCAAACGACGCACTCGCGCCGCTGCTCGGGCTACCGACCCTGCCGGTCGTGGACTGGCCCGACTCCGACGAGATGGGTGCCCTGCACTGGAAGACCCGTGGGCTGGTCGAGTGGGCGCAGGGACGCCCCTTCGTCTGGGTCGACGACGAGATCTCCCACGCCGATCAGCAGTGGATATCGATTCATCACCGTGGCCCGGCCCTGCTGCATCGGGTCGATCCCCGTCGTGGCCTGACCGAAGACGACTTCGCTGCCATAGAAAGCTGGCTCGCGCAGGCGCAGTAGGGCCAGCTTCCAGCCGTCGCGGGTGCTGCGCTGAACGGCTGCCTGCAACTGGGGACCGCGACTGGCGAGGTCCCGAACCATCCCGCTGGCGTCGACCGCAGCCCGGGAATCGCGACGTGGTGCGGTCAGGATCCCACCTCGATGAGGCGACGCCTGCCACTCTCGCCCGGCACCTGCCATACCTGCTCGTCCGGCCAGTGGCGGTACAACAACTGCTGCGTGGTCGTGGCGACAGCATTCCGCAGCGGCTCGCGGCGAAGGTCGACCCGCAGCCGTTCCTCCCGCTCACCGTCCTGAACGATCACCAGAACCGCCCCGACCGGCACCAGCCGGTCCGCACGCCGGTAGCCGGCCAACAATCCACCCAGCCCTGATGTCGCTCGCTCGTGCTCGGCGATGACGCCGCCGATCGGGCCACGGTCGACGTGGACCAGGAACCGCAGGCACCGCCCGTCCTGCAGCCAGACGCCATAGCCGTCGGCCCGCAACTGCGCCAGGTCGTGCTGGCGCAACCACGCCGAGGTCTCCATCATCGCGAGCCACTGGAACAGCTCGCACCGCCCCGGGTTGCGCCGCGACACCTCCACCAGCGGTAGGAACAGCAGGGCATCCGCCTTGCCGGAGGGCCGCTGACCCAACCGCAGCGGAACCGGCTGCCCCGACGCCGCCAGGACGCGCCGGAGCACGTCGGTCCCCTCGGGCGTGACCTCGTAAAACCAGGTGTGGGTCCGGTCCTCCGCCGAGCGGTCGCGGCGCACCAATCCCGCCTCGTGGAGCCCCACCAGGTCCCGGTGAGCCGTCAGCCGCGACACTCCGCAGACAAGCGCCACGTCCAGCGTCGTCGCGGCACCATGTTGCGCCAGGTACGACAGGATCCGCCACCGCCGCGGGGACAACCGCCCCGCGGCGCCCTGGTCGCCCATTCCCCGATGATCCTCCTGGCGGCGACAGTCCGACATCCCATCCTTGACAGCTGTAACAGAGAGTGGTCAATGCGCCGACGGGAACATCGGAAGCCGGGACCGCCGGGACCGCACACAGCGCTCGTGTTCGGCCGTCATACGAGGCGTCGGCAGGCCGTGCGAGCACCCACATATCCAAACCGTGGTTTTGGGGCCGATTTTGGAGATCACTGTTCAATGAATCAGCCGAAAAGCTGAGGACAGAAAACGCGGTACGGCCAAATCGGACCACCGCTAGTTGATCTTCACGAGCGGTGCCGTACTGCACGCCGATCTACCAGAGGCCCGAGATCAAAGCCAGGCCGACTCGACGACGCAACGCCACACACCGAACGATGGTTACCCAAAGTAACCACGGCCCGGGGGAACGTTGCCGCGTCTTCCTTCAAGAACGGGCGATGCGCCAAGGGCGAGCCCGTAGGGTCGAGCGCGTGGCCGAGACGCAGACCAAAGCGGACCTGTCCTACATCGCCAGCGTGACGCGGGTCCGGGCGGCGGCCGGCGTGATCCTCCGCGACCAGGCCGGCCGGGTGCTGCTGGTCCACCCGACCTACACAGACGTGTGGGAAGTTCCCGGCGGAACCGTGGAGCCGGACGAGTCCCCGGCAGACGCCTGCACCCGCGAGACCCGGGAAGAGTTGGGACTGTCGATACCCGCGGGAGCGCTGCTGTGCGTCGACTGGGTACCGGCGAGCCCACCGTGGGACGGCGGGCTCATGTTCGTGTTCGACGGCGGGGTACTGACCGCGGACCAAATCGCGGCGATGCGACTGTGCCCGGACGAGCTCGACGGCTTCGAGTTCATCGAGCCGGAGCGCCTCGACGAAGTGTTGATCCCCCGGTTGGCTCGGCGGGTTGCCGCGGCGGTCGCCGCGATCGGGCGGGGCGGCGTCTACCTCGAAGGCGGAACCGCGCCTTCCGCCACGTAGCGAGCCGCATCGAATCGTTGGCAAGGCATGGGGCACGCCCAGCAGCGGTGGTTCCCTGCCATCGCAGGCGCCACAACCCGCACGACGACCCCACCCGCGGCACGCGTTGATCCGCCTGAGCCCGAGAGGCACAATCCCAGGATGATCTCGAGCGTGTTCTTCGACGTGGGTGAGACGATCGTCGACGAGTCCCGGGAGTACGGCACCTGGGCCGACTGGCTCGGCGTCCCACGACACACCTTTTCGGCAGTCTTCGGCGCCGTCATCGCCCGCGGCCGGGACTACCGCGAGACTTTTGAGGTGTTCCAGCCCGGCTTCGACCTGGCCAAGGAGCGGCAACGCCGGGCCGACGCTGGACAGCCGGAACACTTCTCCGAGGAGAACCTGTACCCGGACGCCCGGCCCTGTCTCACGGCCCTGCGGGAGTTGGGCGTGCAGGTCGGCCTGGCCGGCAACCAGACTGCCCGAGCCGAGACCATCTTGCGCGCCCTGGATCTGCCCGTCGACGTGATCGGCACCTCGGACGGCTGGAACGTCGAGAAACCGTCGGCCGCGTTCTTCGACCGCGTCGTCGCGGAGGCCGGCTGCCCCGCCGGCCGAGTGCTCTACGTTGGGGACCGGCTGGACAACGACATTCGCCCCGCTCAGGCCGCCGGACTCGCGACCGCCCTGGTACGACGCGGCCCATGGGGGCACATCCTCGACGACAAGGCCGTCAGCGACCGCTGCCTCTTTCAGCTTGACTCGCTCGCCGAGCTGCCCGAACTGGTACGCAGGCACAACGAGTCGGCAATTTAGCTCCCCGGAAGAGCGGCCCGGCTGTTCGCGAGGGCGGCGATGCGATCGTCGAGTTGGCCGCCCTCTCGGCTGTCGCCGAGTACCTGCCGGACCGCTCTGACCCGTTCCAGCCCGGTGCCGTACCAGTCGGTGTGCAGGGCGTCCAAAGCCTGGTTGAGGTAGGTGGCAGCGTGGTCGCCGTCGCTGCTGTGCGCCGAGGCCAAATCGGCGAGGACGACGCTGCGCTGCTTGGCGCCTGTCGCGGTCAAGCCGGCGAGGGATTCGGCCAGGTGACGGGCGGCCTCGGCATGGTCGCCAGCGGCGAGGACCGCGTAGCCAGCAAAGGAGTGCAGCCGGCCGGCGTCGTAGTAGTCCAACCAAGCGGGCGCCTCAGGACGCGCTTCGAGCGCGGTAGCAGCGAGGTCGATCTGGTGCCGACTCGCTACTCCGGCTCCCGCGCGGGCTTCGACTTCCGAGGCCACGCAGTGCAGCCAGGAGCGAACGGCGGGGCTGACGCCGTGCCAGGTGTGCTGGAGCGCCGCGTCGATCAGAGACCGGGCTGCGGCAGGATCATGTCCGAAGGCGGGGATGAAGGCCATGTGGCCGAGGACGGCGGCGGCCAGGGCATGGTCTCCGGCCTCACGGGTGGCGGCGAGGGCGACGTCGTAGCAGCGTTGCGCGACGGCGGGCTGGTTGAGATCGAAGAACGCCAGTCGTGCGGTGAGCAGCGCCGATTCGGCGAGGGCGCTGGCGAGGGTGGCCCGGCTGGCGCCGGTTGCCGCGCGGACGAGTCCGCTGCCGAGCTGAGTGTGGGCGTACGCGGCCTCGTAAAGCGGCCGGGCGGGGCTGGTCCAGTACAGCGTGCGCTGACACCGCACGATCTCGGCGTACGCGTCTGGATCTACGGCCTTGGCCTGGGCGTACGCGGCCTGCGGATCGAGTGATAGCAGGGGCGCCACCAGGGGAAGCATGCTGGCGCCGAACAACGCGCGCAGAACAGTTGCCCGGTCCCAGCCGGTGTCGTCGCCTCCGGTGATCATTTCCCACAACCTCCTGAACTCGTGCAGTGTCTCCGCCTGCGGACGCATCGCCAGCTCGTCGGGGGTGAGCAGACCGAGCTGGCTCGCCGGCTTGTCGAAGATGGCCACGAGGTGCTTGCGGTAGCGCGGGTCAGGCCACCGCTCACCGGTTTCCCACCGCCGCACCGTGTTGGCGTTCAGCCCGGTATCGGTCTCGCCGGCCTGGCTTATCTCGGTGCGGATGCGCTCGGCGACCTCCTCGTAGGACCAGCCCCGCTGGAGCCTCTCCCACGCTAGCCGCCGATTGGCGGGGTAGCGCCGTCCGGCCATGCCAGCACCTCCGTACGTCCTCTGTCGACGACGGTCACGTTAGCCATCTTCGCTACGGGCCGTCACTACCTGGTTGCGAGCGGACGGGCCGTGGACGGTACCGATCGGGCCTGCTGGGCGGTTCGCTGTTGACGAGCATCGACGGACGCTGCTGGGCGGCTCCAGCTCACCAACCCAATGCCATCGACGCCAGGGGATTCACGGTGAAGAGATCAGACAGGACGGCCATCAAGCAGGCGCCGCTTGTTGTGGCGGCGGCCGGAGGTGCAGTCGTGAGGTTGACTCCTCGCCCGCGTACTGCCATCGGGGCTGCGCGGGCGGGTGACCGGCGGGGTGCTCCCAGCCGCCGCCTCACCACGGCGGGCCCGCCGGCTCCTCGGCGGACCCGCCACGACTGGACCAACCAGCGGGAGTCAACCGCAACTCGTCGGACGGTCACGCTATGACCGTGTACGTCTCCCGGCACGCATCCACGGACGGGCCAACTCCGGCGGCGCAGCTCTGCACACCAGCGACCGGCCGAGCAAAGGTCTCCCAGACCGAGCCCATCCTGCTCACCTTCGTGTGGCAGCGCATGCTGTCGCAACCAGCTCAGGCCGGTGGCCGCCGGTGACGGCGCGGGTGCTGGTGACCGGTGCGGCCGGCTTCATCGGCTCACACGTCGTCGACGCGCTTCTCGCTCGGGGCATGCAGGTGGTCGGTCTGGACCGCCGCCACCTCGGCCAGGACGCCCTCGCCGATGAGAACCTGTCAGCAGCAGCCAGCAATCCGCTGTTCACACCGCTCCGCCGGGACCTGGCCACCGACCGGCTCGATGACGCTCTCGAGGGCTGCGACATCGTGTTTCACCTGGCTGCTCGGCCCGGGGTCCGGCCCTCGTGGGGCACGGAGTTCCACGATTACGCCCAGTCCAACGTGCTCGGCACCCACCGGCTGCTCGATGCCTGCGCTCGATCGGGCGTACGGCGGTTGGTCTACGCGTCGTCGTCCAGCGTCTACGGTCCGGCGGAGCGGCCCAGCCGCGAGACCGATCCGACCTGTCCGGTGTCGCCGTACGGGGTGAGCAAGCTCGCCGCCGAGCAGCTGTGCCTTGCCTACGCCCGTCGCCCCGACAGCCGGCTCAGCGTTGTGGCGCTGCGCTATTTCACGGTGTATGGGCCACGGCAGCGACCCGACATGGCCATCGGCCGGCTGCTGTTCGCGGCCTACACCGGTCTGCCGGTCACCCTGTTCGGTGACGGCAGCCATCGGCGGGAGTTCACCTACATCACTGACGTGGTCTCCGCGACGATCGCTGCCGCTCACATCGATACCCGCTGCGCTGCCGTGAATGTCGGTGGCGGCGCGAGCGTTTCCATGCGTGGCGCCATCCAGGAGGCATCGACGGTTACCGGACGGCGCATTCCGGTCCAGGTGGCCGACGAACAGCCCGGCGACGTTCCCGCCACGTCTGCGGACCTGACCCTTGCCGGCCGGCTGCTCGGCTACTGGCCCACCGTCGGCCTGCACGAGGGCATGGCCCGGCAGTCCTCCTGGCTGGTCAATCTCTCCCGCGACCGGCTCGCGGCCTTCACCTCCTGATAGAAGGAAGCCTCTGATGATCGTCTTGACAGCGGATTCCGCGAGCGAGTTGTTCACCGCCGCCTGCCAGGCAGTCCTGCTCAACGGCCGTATCGCCTGCCCGCGCGACATGATGACCACCGAGGTCATCGGCGCTCACCTGTGCCTGACCAACCCTCGACGCCGGCTGGTCTCCGTGCCGCCCATCCGCGTCATCAACCCGGCGTTCGCCGTCGCCGAGGCGCTGTGGATCCTCTCCGGCTCGGACGACCCGTGGATCTTCGACTTCAACGACAACCTGCGCCGCTACGCGGACGACGGCATCCTGCAGGGCGCGTACGGGCCACGAATCCGCCGATGGGGCAACCGTGTCGACCAGCTCGACGCGGTCGTCCGGAAGCTGACAGCCGACCGGGACTCCCGACAGGCCGTCGTCCAGATCTACGACCCAGGACGCGACCACCGCGGCCACCGCGATGTGCCGTGCACTCTCGGGTACCGGTTCCTGATCCGGCAGGGCAGGCTCGAGATGCACACCACCATGCGCAGCCAGGACCTGTGGCTCGGCTTCCCGTACGACATCTTCGCGACCACGCTCCTGCAGGAACTGATGGCCGGCTGGCTGGGTGTCGAGGTCGGCGAGTACCACCACCACGTCGACTCGCTGCACCTGTACGCCGAGCACGCCGCGGCCGCTGCTGAGTGCCTCCACCACGAGCCAACCGTCACCGAGATGGATCCGCTCGGCGTGGACTGGCCCGACCTGGACTCCGTCCTCGCCCGGATCATCCGTGGCGACGGTGACCTGTCCGACGGCACCTCATGGGACACGTTCGGACGCGTGCTGACCAGTTACCGGAGCTGGAAGCTCGGCCAGCGCGACTTGGCGCGCACGCTCGCCCACGACACACCGGGGCCGCTCGGCGCTGCCCTTGTCGCCTGGTATCAGCACCTCACCCAGCCGGCCCTCGTCTCGGCGGAGCTGGCATGACCGCGAATGTGGTGCTCGGGCTGTGCGCGTACACGCATGACTCGGCGGCGGCCCTGCTGGTCGACGGCCACCTGATCGGCTTCGTCGAGGAGGAACGGCTCGACGGGATCAAGCACAGCAAGGCCTACCCGGCACACGGTGTCGCCTGGCTGCTCCACGAGGCCGGGCTGTCGCCGTCGGACGTGACCGCCGTGGCGTACAACTTCGATGGACGCCGCTACCTGGGCGCACTGGGCCAACTGCCGACCCATCTGCGACAAGCTGCCAGCCGCGCTCGCGCCGTACCTCGGGCTCGCAGCTTCACCACGGTCCACCGCCGCTACCAGGCCCGGATGCGGGACCTGGCCGAACGCTTCCCGCGCGCTCGACTGCAAGCGGTGCCGCACCACCGGGCGCATGCCCTGTACGCCTTCGCCGCCGCCGGCGTGGACGACGCGGCGGTCCTGATCGTCGACAGCCTCGGCGAGCTGCAGACCACCACCACCTGGCACGCCCGGCAACGCCGCTCGCGGCTCAGCCTCGACCTGGCACACGCGATCAACGACCCGGCCTCCCTCGGCTACGCCTACGGCGCCGTCACCGAGCACCTCGGCTGGCGGCGCGGTGACGAGGAAGGCACCGTGATGGCGCTGGCCGCCCTCGGCGACCCCGCCCGGTTCCGGGAGCTGATGTCCCGGGCGATCCGACTCACGACCGACGGCTTCACCCTCGACCCGGCGCTGATCGCGCTGCGGGTGCTCGCCAGCCGCTACGGCCGGGTCACGCCCGCGTTCACCGCCGCCACGTGCCCGCCCCGCACGCCGACGGCACCGGTCGAGCCTGTCCACGCCGATCTGGCCGCTGCGCTGCAGGAACGCACCGAGCAGGTGATGCTGCATCTCGCCGAGCGAGCCCGCCGGCTGACCGGCTCGGGGCTGCTCTGCCTGGGCGGTGGGGTCGCGATGAACTGCGTCAGCGCCGGCCTCATCGCCCAAGCCGGCATCGTCGACGAGGTGCACGTACCGCCCGCCCCTGGCGACGCGGGCACCGCGATCGGCGCCGCCGCCCAGGTCTGGCTCGACCTGACCGGCCGACCGCCCACCGGGGTCCGCCATCACTGCTACCTCGGCCCCGCCTATCCCGACCTAGCACTACCGGCGGCACCGCGCGCGGGACTGCACGCGAGCCGGCCGGCCGAACCTGTCCGCGAATTGGCGCGGCAGTTGGCGGACGGAGCGATCGTGGGGTTGTTCACCGGCGCGCTGGAGGCCGGGCCTCGGGCACTGGGGCACCGGTCGATCCTCGCCTCTCCCCTGGAGGCCGGTGTGGTCGAGCGGCTCAACGCCACTGTCAAGTTCCGCGAACCGTTCCGGCCTTTCGCCCCTGTCGTCCTCTCCGACAGGGCCACCGACTACTTTCGGCTGCGCCAACCGTCGCCGTACATGTCGCTCGCCGCTCCCGTGACCGAGCTGGCCCGCAACAAGCTGCCTGCGATCGTGCACGTCAACGGCACCGCCCGAGTCCAGACGGTCACCCGCGAGCAACACCCCATCCTCGCCGACGTCCTCACCCGCTTCGGTGAGATCACCGGACACCCGGTGCTGATCAACACCTCGCTGAACATCAAGGGCAAGCCGATCTGCGGCACCCCAGAGATGGCACTGGACTGCCTCACCGAATCCGGCCTGGACGCGCTGCTCATCGAAGGCTGGTGGGTGACCAAGTGAGAATCGGTTACAGCTTCTGGGGATTCCTCGGACCCGGCATCACCGACACCCCGGACGGAGGCCGCAGCCACCGCCGGACCTTGGTCGACGGGCTACGTGCAGCCGGCCACGACATCGTCTTCCTTCAACCCAACCGGGACCTGTGCGAGGCCGGCGACGATCTCACCGGCCACTACCGCTGGGACGTGGGCCTGCCCAACCTCGACGCTCTCTTCCTCGAATGGCGCTGGCCCATTCCCGGTCGTAACACCACCGTCTGCGGCCGACCCGGCCACACCTGCGACCTGCATCGACAGGGCGAACTGCTTGACCATTACACCCATCAGGTCGGCACCCGGACGCTCCTGTGGGATAAGGACCGCCAGCTGCTCGCAACAGACCCCCTTCGCCGTGCCCACAACGTGACCGTCTGTGAACCCGCTCTGCACCCGACGCTGGGCGCAGTGCCATTGCTCTTTCCTGTGGCCGACACTGCCATCGACGCCGCTGACCCGGCTGCGCTGGCGGCCCTGCCCCGCCGGATTCCGCTCGTCTACGTCGGCAACCAGTACGACCGCGACCACGCGTTCGACACCTACTTCGCGCCGGCCGCCGCCCAACTGCCCCACCTGATCGCCGGCAAGTGGACCGACATCAGACGCTGGCCGGATCTGAACTTCATCGGCAGAGTTCCGTTCCCCAGAGTGTCCGCGATCTACGCCGACGCGCTCGCCACCGTCCTGCTGCTTCCCGCCCGGTACACCGAAGCAGGACAAATGACCCAACGGATCTTCGAGGCCGTCCTCGCCGGCTGCCTGCCCCTGCTGCCTCGTGACGTCCGCGGCGCCGACGCCCTTGTTCCCTCGTCACTGATCGTCCGCGACGCCACGGAGGTGCGGCACCGCATCGGCTGGCTCAGCGAGATCGCCGGCACCGATGACCACGCCAACCTGATCGCGGGGTGCCTACGGCACCTCGACCCGTTCCGACTCTCGACCCAACTCGAGGTGCTCACCTACCTGCTGCATCACCCGGAGTCGGTGTAGTCATGACCCACCGTGTCACCACCGGACGAGCGCACCACACCTCTACCCTGGAGAACCATGGAAAGGATCGCGATCATCGGCTGCGGCGGAAGCGGCAAGTCCACCCTCGCACGCCAGCTGGCCCGGATCCTCGACGCGCCGTTGACGCACCTCGACGCCACCTACTACGACGAGCACTGGAACCCCTTACCGCAGGACGAGTTCGCTGCCCAGCAGGAGAAACTGGTCGCTGGCGAACGGTGGATCATCGAGGGCAACTATGCCGGTACCCTGCCGATCCGGCTTGCCGCCGCCGACACCGTGATCTTCCTCGACCTACCGGCCGTGACCTGCCTATGGGGCATCGCCCAGCGCCGTTGGCGCTACCGCGGCGGGCAACACCACCAGGACGGCGTCTACGACCGAATCACCTGGAACTTCGTCCGCTACATCCTCGGCTACCGGCGCACCATGCGCCCGCGAGTCCAGAACCTTGTCCGAGAACACGGGCCACACGTCCGCCTGATCACCCTCACCAGCCGCCGCCAGGCCGCTCAACTGATCAAACGCGTCCGCGACGAGCATCAGCCCGTGACCTGACCGCAGCGGAACGGGAGGCGACGAATGTCGGCCAACCCGTTCCTTGACCCCACGTTGGTCCACGGCGACCTCTACCAGGGCGACGGCCGGCTCGCCGAACGCACTCACGCGCTGCATCGCGCCAAGATCAGCGGAAGCGACGCCGCCGACACAATCGCCGACCTGCTCACCGCCCGGGTCCCGGCCGGGGCGGCCGTGCTCGACATCGGTTGCGGACGCGGCACCACAACCCTGCGCCTCGGCGACCGACTCTGGCCCCGCCAGCTCATTGCTGTCGACGCCTCGAGCACGCTTCTCCGCACCACCCGCGACCGCCTCGGCGCCGCTGGCGCGTTGGGCTCAGTGGTCTGCGCTGACTTCCACCACCTGCCATTGCCCGACAGCGTGGCCGACGCTGCGGTTGCCGCCTTCTGCCTGTACCACTCTCCGACGCCGGATCTGGCTGTAGGGGAGATTGCCCGCTGCCTACGCCCTGGCGGCACCGCCGTCCTGGTCACCAAGTCCCTGGACAGCTACGCCGAACTCGACCATCTGGTCCACGCCGCCGGCCTCGACCCGCACGCCACCAGCCGACCGAGCCTCTACGAGAGCTTCCACAGCGGCAACCTGCACACCATCGCCGCCATTAACCTGACCGTCATCGACGTCCAGCACGAGGAACACGTCTTCCAATTCGCGGACGCCACGCACCTCGCCCGCTACCTCACCACCACACCCAAATACCGGATCACTCTGACCGGCGGGATCCCCGCCCTCGCAGCGACCCTCCGGCAGCGGCTGTCCGCACCGCCCTACACGACCCGATCCACCGTCAGCTACGCCGTCGCGGTGCGGCCATGAGTAGCCCTCACTTCGTCAAGCGGTACGACGACCCAGAACGCTGCGTCACCGCTGCCGCCCACCACGCCTGGCTAGCTGGCCTGGGCTCCGGTGTACGCCTGCCCGGGCTCGTCGCACAGGGCCCCCGGCATCTGGTCTTCGAACGGCTGTCGGGACGAGCACCGGGAGTCGAAGATCTTCCGCGGGCCGCCGCAGCACTCGGCCGGCTCCACGCTGCGGCGCACCGACATGAACTTCGGACCGCCCGCCTCGACCAACCCCACATCACCTCAACCGGACTCGCGATCCCCGACTTCGCCAGCCCACGTCAGGAGGCGCTACACCACGCCGCTGCCGCAGCGGGCGTCCACTCGTCGAGCATCAACGCCGTGCTCGACAGCATCGGGCAATCCGTGACGTTCTACAAGGACCCGAATATCCGGAACTACCTTGCGAACGGCAATGACATCGCCGTCGTCGACTTCGACGACCTGACGCTCGCTCCCTTCGGCTACGACCTGGCCGGCCTCCTGGTCACCGCATCCATGACCTACGGCCGCCTCGGTGACCAATCGATCGCTCTCTGTCTCCGCGCCTACCGCGTCGCTGTCGCGCCTCAGATCTGCAGCTTGGCCGACCTAAAACGGTACGCCGAACTGCATCACCTGCTGACTCTGCGATACCTCGGCCGCAACGGATACCGGCACACCTGGCCCACTGTCCGGCCTTGGCCCGACCCGTTCCTCACCGAACTGACCTGAAAAGGAACTCCCGGATGGCCCCGACAACCGAACTCGTCATCGCCCGCCACGGCGAAGCCGCCTGCAACGTCGCCGGAATCGTCGGCGGCGCCCAAGGCTGCACCGGCCTCACCGACCTCGGTCGGAGCCAGGCGGAGCAACTCGCCACCCGCTTGGCCGACGAACATGCCCAAAATCCTTATGCCGCCATTTACACCACTCCTCGACTCCGCGTCACCCAGACCGCCGAGTTCATCACTCGGGCCCTGCACCTGGTCGCCACCATCGACCCGGACCTCCGCGGCCCTGACCACGGCGACGCCGACGGCCGGCCCTGGGTCGATATCAAGACTTCCTTCCAGGGGCCGCCTCAGCACAGCCCAGACCGCCAGTACGCTTCCGGCTCCGAGACCTGGAACGAGTACCTCTACCGGGCGACCGCAGCGCTGCAGAAGATCCTCACCCGCCACGAGGGTGAACGAATCCTCATCGCCGCCCACGGCGAAACCGTCGAAGCGGCCCACACTCTGCTCCTCGGCCTACCCCGGAACGCCTGCCTGCGGCTCGACTTCGTCACCGACCACGCCTCCATCGCCCGGTGGCAGCGGCCGACCAACCGCTTCGGGCGTACCATCTGGCAACTGGTCAGCCACAACGACATCCGACACCTCCAACCCCGCCATGGCTGACGTCAACGTTCACCTCGCGCTCTGCCAACGGCTTCTCGACGCCGACGCCAAGCCCGTCACTTCGTACCCCGGGCACGCTGGCACTCGCGTCCTTCGAGCCTCAACGGCCGACCACGGAGACGTCATTGTCAAAATCCATCGCAGCCTGGAACGACACCACCAGGAAGTCCATGCCTACCGGACCTGGGTTCCGGCTCTCGGAGACAGGGCGCCCCGACTGCTCGCGACAACCGACGACCCACCAGCCATCGTCATCACCGCAGTATCCGGCGTTCCGCTCAATGGGCGGCAACTCGACCCCGAGGCCGAGCAAAGCGCCTACCAGCAGGCAGGACAACTACTCAGGACGCTGCACGCCGCTGGACCGCCCCGCCTCGAACCCGACTGGACGGCCTGGCTCGCAGAACGCGCCGAGTACTGGATACACCAGGCCGGGGACCGCATTACCGCCGCCCGCCGGGCCGATGTACGCGCGCACATGCAAGCCCTCCGAGACCTGGCGCCCCTGCCTGCCCTTCCTTGCCACCTCGACTTCATGCCCCGCAACTTGATCTACAGCGACGGAACGGTCAGGCTGATCGACTTCGAGCACACCCGCTACGACCTACCCGCCCGCGGCCTCGTACGACTCGCCACTCGGGTCTGGCCCCACCGCCCAGACCTACGCGCGAGCTTTCTCCAGACGTACGGCCAGCTCAGCACAGTGGATGACGCGGTACTGGAGCATTGTGCCCACTTCGACAATCTGACGAGCTTGGCGCGACAGGCAGGGCCCCGGCGCGGGGCCGATTCCTAGGCCTGTCGGCTCTGCGGAGACCGCCTACGCACTCCGGATACCGAGTCACCGTGAATGACGCGCCCAGCCCTCCGCGCGTCACGGGAAACCAGCTACGTCGGGGCAATGGGCATAGACTCGCCGCGAACCCGATCGATCCGACTCCCCTCCGCTACCGGGAACTGGACGACGGCAGCAGTTCCACAAGAACATCCGCACTAGCGCCAGCCCGGCGGTTGTCGATCGCCATCACCACTTCGATCGCTGGATTAGGCTGTCGTATGCCCATTGAACTGGCTGTGTGACCTCCCAACCGGCATCCGTGTACCTCTTGAGGACGTAGTCGGCTTCGGCCTTTACCACATCAGGACCAATCGGCCTGATACGGTCCAACCGGTCAACTACGTCCCACTCCGCCTGCTCGGCGGGCGTCCTTTCAGTCATTCGAGCTCTCCTGAATCTTGTCAAGATGCATCGGCTTACAGTCAGCCACATTGGCAGCTTTTTTGAGGATTCGCTTCGCCGACTGCGCCATCCAACCGGAGTCAGAGGTAATCGCCGCGAGTAGGGCGCTACGCTCCCGTTCGCCGAGACGGCTTGAATCCCATGCCGGTATGGGTCCGGCGACCGGCGCCTCGAGGAAATCGGCGACTTGGGGCGCAGCAGCGGTGTGGAGTTCGGCGATCGCAGCCCGAGCTTGTGCGGCTACTAGTGCCAGATCTAGACCAGCCGCGACGGTGAGAGCTCTTAGCCATCCCGTGCGTGTCTTGTCCTGACCGGGAGCAAAGGTTGCGCGGAGGTCACCAAGTGTCACCTTTGGCAAGTACAAAAGGCTAAACAGGGAGGCAAGTTCAGACAGCCGCCACCGCTGCTGCACGGAGAGCTCAGGGCTGGGTTCCGCGATCCGTGCCGCAGATTCCAGCAGCGGCATTTGCCGTTTCTCCCAGGAAATTCCTGGTAGGGCGTACGCGACTAAAGCATTACTTGTCTTCCGCCAGACTGGCATCGGCACGTCGTAGCCGGCGTCCTCCAAGGCTTGGACGAGACCGGAATAGATCTTGACACTAGCGAGCCCGATGAGCGCGTGAACGCGGTTCACCATGTCACTGCCCAAAATTTTCAGATGGGGGATCGACGCTACCGCGACCTGGAGATGTCCTGGCAGCGATTGCTCAAATGCATCCAGATCCAGGTCTGCGTCCGTAACCTCGTCGGAGATGCGGCGGGCTGGTCCGGGGAGTTGCAACGCCGCACGGACGCTCGCCACCCGCGACGGGCACAACGCGGTTCCGTCGGTGGCGGCGTCTGACAGGGCCACCAGCGCCGTGACGATCACCCGTTGCTGGTCGTCGGCGCATAGCCGTTCAAGCGCCTGCTCCCGTTTTGTGCGCAGAGCCGTAGGCAGCGATAGCTCAGCCAAGGCCACCATGCACCGCCAGCCGGATACTGCAACGTCCGGATCGAGGTCACGGTACTCTTCCGCGGCATCGGTTAGCAGGGTAACCACGACATGCAGCTCGTGATAGCTGGTATCGGCGGCATGGCGGAGTACGTCTGCCGCCAATAGAGCGCGCGTCGAGAAACCAGGCTCACGCTCGTCGCGCAGCAGTATGTTCAGCACATTCGCATGTAGCTCTGCTGCGAGCGTCAGGGTGACGCCGCGGTCGGGGTTGCCGACCGCCGTGTCCACCCACTCCCGCAGCGGCTCGTCGGCGAGCCACCGCACGGCCATAGCGGCGGCGATCTCGGCGAATACCCGACTGCGCGGCCGCACTGCGCCGTCGCCAGCATCGACGAACACGCCCATGTGCTGGTCCCAGAACTGCAGGATGTGTCTGGTGAGTTCGTCCGCAGGTCCCGCAGCACGGATATCCCATTCGTTAGCGAGCATGACGGCAATGGCCTGCCGCACCTGCGCCTGGCTGGCGGATTCGGAGTCCATCAGTCGGGAGCCGATGGCGGTAAATCCGTCGAGCAGCTGCTGCGCGGTAGGCTGGCCGGGCCGAGTGCCGACACTTTCGCGGCGTTGATGCTCCCAGTCCTGCACGCTTTGTTGCACTGCCGTTCTCAGCAGCTTGGCCGGGCCGTGTGTGACCGGTATGGTCGCCGACTTCGCCACGACCAAGGTCATGATGGTCGCCAGCAGCGGCACGTCGGCGATGTCGGGGTGGACCTGCCGGGCTGCGTCGAGCCACGAGCGGCGTAGCTCGACCCAGCGCTCACGGTCCGCCTCATCGACCTGGTGAGTGTCGGCGACGTGCTGCAGCAGTCGGTGCATGACAGTGCCGAGCTTGTCGGGCGTCGCCATCGTCACTGGGGCCAGCCCCAGTTTTCGGGCAGCCGCAAGGCCGCTGTCACGGGTGCTGAGCACGACACCGAGCCCAGCCGGCAGTTCTGCCAGCATCCGCTGTAGCCCGTCGGCGATCCAGCTACGCCGCGCTCCGCATTCGTCGAACCCGTCGAGCAGCAACACCGCGTGACCGGCATGGCAGGCACGTTCCAGGGACGCCATCAGGACTTTGCGATGCTCCACCGGCGCGTATTGAGCCGCGACCTCACACAGCACGCCCAGTGTCACATCGGCGGCCCGTCCACAACGGTCGGCAACGACAGGCAGGGATACCGGCACGGGCAGGGCAGCGGTAGGCCTTTTTGCCCACCGGGCGGCCAGCTGGCGCAGGGCAGTGCTTTTACCCATGCCGGGCAGGCCCGCGAGCAGCAGCCTCGGCCAGCGCCGGCTCATCGCCAGCAACGACACTCGCTCACGGCGCCGTCCACCGCCTTCGACGGTGACTCGCAACCCGTCGGCAAGGTCGGCAACGGTCAGCTCGGGCAGGTCGCCGGCCAACAACGACAGGCTGACGCGGCCGTCCTCGGCGCCCAGCCAGTCCCGGTAGGCGGACAGCGCCAACTGACGGGCGTTTGCCGCGGCACCGGCCGCGCCTTCACCGTCGGCGAAGACCTCGATCGGAGTCGCCCGCAGAACCTTCACCCAGTCATCCAGGCCGCTGGCGAACGCAGTGCTGGCCTGAGTGTGGAAGTCCTCTGCCAGCGCCTTGACGGCAGCACGGCCGTGACCTTTCGCGACCACCGACCCCTGCAACAACGCGACGCCGAGATCGAAGTCGACATCACCAGCTTTGACCACATTGGCCACGAGCACGTGCGCGGCCTCGATAACCCGCTCGCGCACCACTGGGTCGTCGGTGCACGCGTCGATCTTCTTCTTGAGCGCGGCCAGAGCTTTCTGCTCAGATCCGGGTGCAGGTGTGTCCGGAGCGTGGCGGCGTCGATCCAGGGCGGCGGGCAACATCTTGAGAGCGCCGCGCAGCTCAGCGGTGGCCAGTACAAGCAGGTCATCAGGCCCAAGCGCGGGCGCTTGCTTAACCCATTGCTTGACCGTGGCACCGAAGTTCTGCTCGTCGTTGCCGCAGATGTGCTTAGCAGAGATGAACATCCGGGTCCCGGCCTCGGACACACAGCACAGATCGTCGGTGGCCTGCCCAGTCTCGAAAGCCAGGCGCACCGGCACGAAGTCGCCGCCGAGCACACCTTCCCCCGCGAGACCGTACGTGGCCAAGAACACCGCGATACCGCGCCGGTGAACACTGCCGATCTCGTTGTTCACGCCACCGCGCTGCTCGGCCACCGCCGGGATACTCCCTCACCACTGCCTTGTCGGCCTCGATTAGGCGGTCACGATACTAACTTGTGATCGCGTGACGGCATCGCCGCCGCACTGATCCACGCTGTAGCCACGATTGGCAATCTCTTCGACAGAGGTCGATCACCTTTACGGTCAACCTGCTCCTCGGGCTGTCGGGCCCATGGCGGCTCGCACGGCATTCGCTTACGCGGTCTGCCTACCTTCGGGTTTTCGGGCCTAGCTTCGACCGAAGGAGGGAGGTCGATCAACCGGTGACGTGCGGTGCCCGCCGCCGGGACCCTCCACACACTCTCGCGTGGCCAGTGTCGGTGAAGCGGGCCGAGGGTGGTCACCGCGACTGGCGCCTTCAGCGGCTAGCTCACCAGGTCAGCGAGCAGGTTTGCTTCCCGGGCGGCGTCGTGGGCGATGACCAGCACCACGCCGACCGACACGACCGGGTCGGCACGCCAATAGTCAGCCAGAACAGCGCCGAGCCCGGCGGTCGACCGCTCGCGTTCCGCGATCACCTCGCCGGCGGGGCCGGGATCGACGTGGACCAGGAACCGCACGCACCGGCCGTCTTCAAGCCACACCCCGTACCCGTCAGCACGTAGGTGCGCCAGGCCCCGCTCCCGCAGCCATACCGACGTGTCCAACGTCGTCAACCACCGGAACAACCCATACCGGCCCGGATTCTGGCGCGAAGCCTTTAGCAGCGGCAGGAACAGCAGGTAGTGCGCCGCACGGCAGCCCCGCTGACCTAGACGCAACGGCACCGGCCGCCCCGACGAGACGAGGTCACGGCCGAGCAGGTCTGTGCCCTCCCCCGTGATCCGATACCACCAGGCATGCGCCTGGTCCTCCGCCGACCGCTCCCGGCCCACCAGCCCAGCGACGTGCAGCCAGGCGAGGTCCCGGTGCGCGGTCAACCGCGGCACTCCCGCCACCATCGGACGTCACTCGTGATCGCTATCTCGTGCAACGCCAGAAACGACAGGATCCGCCACCGCCGAGGCGTCAGCTCACGATCGCCGGCCACCCAACGATGATCTCCCACCCCGCCGACGCCCCACCATCCCGACGACCTAGCGCCGCAGAAGCGCCGTGTAGGAACTCCCGCACCCTCAAAACGGGTTTTGTGAGACGTTTTCCATGATCGCTGTTCACCAAATCAGCCGAAGAGCCGATGACGAAAGACCCAGAACCGGCAAACCGCACCCCACCACGATCGGCCTATCCCCGGCACCAAGCCCATCTCCGACCTACCACGAGCCAAAGCGGGAACCACCACGAGCCGACCGAGAACCACCGACAGCCCCAACCCCGGCCACCCGACCACCCCGCGCGCAGCAGCCACCGCCTGGCGTCCCGGAGCACCCCGCCGCGTCCCACCAGAGCTACCCGGTCCACCGGCTCCCGAGCACCCACCGAGCCACCACCAGCCGCCGGTAGACGCGAAAAAGCCCCGACCTGGTAGTAAACACCAGGTCAGGGCCTTGATCGTTGGTGCGCCGCCAGGGACTCGAACCCCGAACCCGCGGATTAAGAGTCCGCTGCTCTGCCAGTTGAGCTAGCGGCGCTCGCTGACAACGGGACGAGACGTTAGCACGCCCCCCACCACCCCGGGCAGACAGGGCGACCCGGGGCTGATCGGCGTGGCCGGAATCCGTCGGACCCCGGCAGTTTCGCCTCTCGTCCCCCACGTCCGGCCTGCCTAGGCTGCCTTTCCGACACGCTTCCGCGGACCGGGACAGGACTGGGATCATGCTTCGCTATGTCATGCCGATGGTGATCGGGCTGGTCTACGTCGGGCTCAACTCCGTGGTGCCCGAACCGCACCGACGGCGCCTCAACGCACTCGTGGTCACCGGCGCGGGGGCCGCCTACCTCAGCGGCGGTGGATTCGGCCTGTGGGAGCTGGCGTTCTGCGCCCTGCTGGTGGCGGTGGGCTACGCCGGGCTCACCTCGTACACCTTCATCGGTGTGGGCTGGCTCCTGCACACCGTCTGGGACGTCCTGCACCACCGTCGCGGCACCCCGATCATCCCGTCACTGCACGACTCGTCGTTCGGCTGCGCCCTCTGCGACCCGGTGATCGCCCTCTGGTGTTTCGCCGGCGGCCCGTCCGTCGCCGACCTGTACCACCGCCTCACCCGGCGGGTGCCCGACGCGGGCCGACCGGTGACCGCCGGGTCCTGACTGCTTGGATCTCCCCATGCACACCGTGGCCGTGCTCGCCCTCGACACCGTCGTACCGTTCGATCTGGCCACCCCGATCGAGGTCTTCGACCGCACCCGCCTGCCCGGCGGCCGTCCCGGCTACCGCGTCGTCGTCTGCGCCGAACGGCCGACGGTGACCACCGGCGTGTTCGACATCGCCGTACCGTGGCGCCTGGACGTCCTGGCCGATGCCGACACCGTCATCGTGCCCGGGGTGACCGACCCGGGGGCGGCGGCGCCCGCCCCGGTCCTGGACGCGCTGCGTGCCGCCGAGGCCCGCGGCACCCGGATCGCCTCGATCTGCGGCGGGGCGTTCACACTGGCCGCCGCGGGCCTGCTCGACGGGCGGCGCGCCACCACCCACTGGGTCGCCGCCGCGCAGCTCGCCGCCCGGTACCCACGGGTCCAGGTGGACCCGAACGTCCTGTACGTCGACAACGGCCAGATCCTGACCTCGGCCGGCGCCGCCGCCGGGCTCGACCTGTGTCTGCATCTGATCCGAACCGACCACGGTGCCGCCGTCGCCGCCGACGCGGCGAGGCTGTCCGTGATGCCGCTGGAACGCGCGGGCGGGCAGGCGCAGTTCATCGCACACGAACCGCCCGCCCCCGACGGAACCACACTGGAGCCGTTGCTGACCTGGATGCGCCAGAACGCGGGACGGGACCTGGCGCTGGCCGACATCGCCCGTCACGCCGGCATGAGCGTCCGCACCCTGAACCGCCGGTTCCGGGACCAGGTGGGTACCACCCCGCTGCGGTGGCTGCACCGGGTCCGCGTCCACCAGGCCCAGCACCTGCTGGAGACCACGGCGCATCCGGTGGACCGGGTGGCGACGCAGGTCGGATTCGGCTCCGTCACCGCTTTCCGGGACCGCTTCCGGCGGGTCACCGGCACCAGCCCGCAGGCGTACCGGCGCAGCTTCCGGAGCGGGTGAGCGTCTCCGCGGACCAGCGGCGGACCCACACGCGAAGAAGGCCCCGACCGGCGCGGAACGCCTGGTCAGGGCCTTGCTCGTTGGTGCGCCGCCAGGGACTCGAACCCCGAACCCGCGGATTAAGAGTCCGCTGCTCTGCCAGTTGAGCTAGCGGCGCTCACTGACAACGGGACGCGACGTTAGCACGCCCGAACACCACCCCGAAAACGCAGGGCCGGCCTCACCGCAATGCCGGCCTGACCCGCCCGGTCGCGGCCCCAGACGGGCCCACCACCAGGGTGTACGCCCCGGACGCCGGCCGGGGTTCGCCGGCACTGTCGATCACGTGGCGGGAGGTGCGGCGTACCCGTGGAGTGGGCTGGAGAGGCGGACGCCGGCTTCCTCGCGGCCGGTCGGGAACCGGTCGGAGCCGTATCGTGCTGGTGATGGAGCTCTTCGGCACGGTGGCCGACCTGTACGAGCGCGCCCGGCCCGGATATCCGCCGGAGATCGCCGAGTCGATACGCGCCTACCACGGCGGGGCACCGGCGTCGGTGGCCGAGGTCGGCGCGGGCACCGGCAAGGGCACCGAGGTGCTGGTCCGCCTCGGCGCGCCACTGACCTGCGTGGAGCCGGACGCACTGATGGCGGCCCGGCTGGCCGAGCGGTTCCCGGACGCCCGCGTCGAGGCGACGACGTTCGAGCGATGGTCGCCGCCCACCGGCGGGGTGGACGTGCTCGCCTGCGCGATGGCCTGGCACTGGCTGGACGCCGCCACCCGCAACGCCCTGGCCCGGCGCGCCCTGGCACCTGGCGGCACGCTCGCCGTCTTCGGGCACCGCTACGACTACGCCGACGCCGACCAGCAGGCCGCCGTCCGGGCCGCACTGCGATCCGTCGACCCCACCGTCCGGGAGCGGCCCGTCGACTGGTTCCACCGGGACGTCCTCGACAGCGGGCAGTTCGACGACGTACGCCGCGAGGTGTTCCGGCGGGAACTGTCGCTGAACAAGGAGCGGTACCTGGCGCTGATGCGCACGTTCGGGCCGTACCTGTCCCGCACACCGGACCAGCAACGACGCGGGATCGCCGCGCTGGACCGGCTGGTCGACGACTTCGGCGGCACCGTGGTGCTCGACCTGCGGACCACGCTGGTGCTGGGCCGGGCCGATGCTCGGTGACCGGTGGGGTGTCTCCGACGACGAGACACGTCGCCGGTACCCGTGCGACGACTTCGTTCCCGCGCCCAACCTGCGGGCGTGGCGCGGGGTGAGCGTGGACGCGCCACCTTCCGCCGTGTGGCGGTGGGTCGCCCAGATCCGGCTCGCGCCGTACTCGTACGACTGGATCGACAATCTCGGCCGCCGTTCACCGCAACGGTTGGTGAACCTTCCCGAGCCGGTGGTGGGCGAGGCGTTCACGACTGCCGGCGGGCGGCGGCGGGGCCGGATCCTCGCGGTCGAGCCGGGGCACCACCTCACCGGCGAGATCATGGGCGCGGTGCTCTCGTACGTCCTGGTGCCGGACGCCGGGAACACCACCCGCCTGCTGCTCAAGGTGGTGATGCGGACGAACCCGGTGATCGCCCTCGGCGGATGCCTCGGCGACCTGGTGATGGCCCGCCGGCAGTTGCTGAACCTCAAGCAGTTCGCCGAGTCCGGCGACGGGCCGGATCGCTGACCGTCGTGCCTAGCCCCTGGATCCGTTGACGGCGGGCACGGGTTCCTGACCTACGCTCCGGCGATGGCCGGGGTGGTCAGTGGATTCTCCTGACCCTTCATGACGGTCATCGATCAATTGCTGTGGTGGATAGGCGTGGGCACCGCATCTGCGCCCTGCTCAGCATCTGACCGCAACGGGGCGCGCGACTCCGCACTTCACTGTCGCCCGGTTGGCGCTATCGAAACTCCCCCAGCCGGTTCATCAGCGTCATCCGTAGAGCTCGCGAAGAGCTCAACTCCGGTTGAGGAGATTGCATACGATGAGTCGCCGTCGAACTCAACCGGGAAACCGCGCTGAGTCAGCTCCTCCAGCACAGCCGTGAGAGGCCTTCCCGTTAATTGAGTTCCACCAAGTGACACGGCCGTTTCGCCTCCGATCTCTATGAAGACCAGGCGGTCCAGCTCGTCGTAGGACAGCATGATCATTCCATCTGCATAGATGTCCGTCAGCCCCGCGCCCGGCACTCGCTCAAAGGCCTTGTATCTTCCGAGCCGCTCACGATGACTGGAACGTCTCTCCCCGAACCGAGCACGATCGAGGCCGATCCCGGGCAGGACTTCCAACACGCCTGAACCCTCGGGAACAGTCGAACTCCTTTCACACTTCTAAGCTGCGGCAGCACGGCCCCTTATCCTCTCGATTGCCGGAGGGACGCCGAGCGGGGCTAAAAGCAGGTTTCAACTCGCTCCGAGGCAGGATGCCAGGTTTGCGGCCTGCCCGACCGCCCTCTCCGCGAGATGTTCGCGGGCGTCGACACCGCTGCCCAGTAGATCCTCGAGATCCTGCCACCAGGTCCGATCTTCTTGCCTCGCGATTGACTTTCCAGCCGAGTGCACTCGCTCGCCATCGATGAGGAGCAGCACCGTGAGAACCTCCTCGGTCACTGCAGCCATGGCGTTGATAGCCTGAGTATCGAAGCCCTCCCGGGCCCTCCGAACAACCCGACCGGCAGCCTCTCCGGCACGCATGCTCAGACCCGCCGGTGGAGACAGCGCCGCCGGCAAGGCTTCGATGGCGGCTCGCGTCTCTTCCACGAACCGCATTGGCGATCCACGATCGAGGATATCGATCAGACGCGAAGCCACACTGACATGGGCGGTTGATGCCGCCAGCAACGGTTCAAGCCGCACCAGGGAGAGACACATCCAGAGAGTCCGCAGCTCGACAGGGAGTCGCCGAACCAAATCACGGCGCTGCCGCATGAACTCGGGATAACTCGCTCGGGGCAATTCCCCGATCCGCCAGAGTCGAGCAAGCCTTTCATCGACGCTACGCCATAGCACCGAGGCCGCATTGACACGCTCGGACACCGGCAGAGAGACGTCGCACTCTAAAACACACAGCAGCCTTCCGTCTCCGCCCACCTCGAAGCGAGCATCGACGACCGCACTCCGAAGTGCCGGCTGCAACGCATCAAGGCCTTCTCTCAATTGAGCTGCAGGGAGCTCATCGAGCGTCTCCAGGTCGAAGTCTGTTTCCTCCCTGACAGTCGAAACCGGCCGGGAAGGTGGCCAAGACACGGTCTTGATACTGGCCGGATCAACTTTTGTCCAGTCATAGCCCATAACCGTGTCCCAGCCACCTTTCCAATCATTCCTTACAGCGTGAGGTTTGCCACGACCTCTAGATGCTTCAGGGCGCCCGGCCCGAAGATGTGCTCTTCCGGCATACCCTCACCCACAGTGCGTGTCGTGATATGTCCCTGGGCTTTCAAGCGCTCATACGTACACTTGCACATTCGAGTAATGATCACTGAAGCCCCCGACCGCCCGCCAGCCTTGTCCACACCCCGCTGTGCGGCGATATTCAGGTTCGGATCTCCACCCCCATCTACCTTGTAGGTGAAGAAGTTGCCGGGCTGGTTGAGGCTCCCTCCCGCGGTGAACTCACGTGCGGCTTCAGAACTCAGGCCGTTGTTCTGAATGGACTCAGCGAACTCGGTCGTCGTCCCGTGCGCGAAATCCAGAGACTCACCGCAGTTGTGCACGAGCACCGGAGTGTTGCCGGCGACCACATAGTACGTGTGGATGTCGTCGATCGTGAGGTTGTGGACCTGTGCCGGCTCCGTCCACTGCCGGGTCGCGCTGATCTGCACGTGGGTGCCGGCCGAGGTGCGCAGCCACTGACCAGCCCGCAGATCGGCGGCGTCGACCCACTCGTCGAGGCCGGGCACCCAGAACGGGTGGTTGTCGGTGGCGACTACGCGCTCCGTGGCGTTGCCGCTGTCACCGTCAGGATCGATGGTGACCTCAACCAGGTTCTTGCTGCCCTGACCGATGATGGTCGCCACCACCGGCTTGATCGTCGTCTTGCCGGTCACCGGATCGGTCACCAACACCATGTCGCCGGTCTTGACGTCCTCGATCGGCTTGCGCGACCCGTCGGCCATCACCACCAACGTGCCGGGCACGAAGCTGTTCTTGCACTTGATGAATGCCTTGGCGCTGCCGACCAGGTCGCCGAGCAGACCCTTGACCCGGCTGGTCAGGTTGGCGAGTTTCTTCCACTTCCATGGAGCGCCGTATCTGACGGCCAGCTTGCCCAGCGCACCGCCGATCGCCGCGCCCGCGACGTTGACTGCTGTGGCCAGGCAGCCGCCCATGTCGCCCTTGAGGAAGCAGTCCAGGGCATCGGTGATACCCAACTCGTCCATCAGGATCTTCGCCAGGGCCTTGGCGGCGTTGAGCATCTTCGCCTTGGCCGCGGCGATCCGCCGCTGCCTTTCCTTCTCCGCCGCCGCCCGCGCGGCCGCGGCCCGCTCCTCCGCTGATGCCCGCGGGTTGTTGTGGACGTTGATCGTGGGCTCGTCCGGGTCGTACGCGCCCGAGCAACCACCGCACCCGTCGTTGTGGCCCTTGACCTTGTGGTAGGTGCCGTACATGTCCTCGTAGTCGGCGCCCGGCCCGCAGGCGTCGTCGGAACAGGCCTTGAGGCCGTCCGGGTCGGAGAACGAGATCGGGTTGTTGTTGGCGTACGCGTACCCGTTCATCTGCTGCGGGTCATTGACGTCGATGATCGGGTCGACCGAGATGAACCGGCCGGTGATCGTGTCGTACTCCCGCGCGCCGATGTTGACCAGGCCTGTCGTGGAATCGATGTTCCCGTTGACGAAGCCCTTCTCCGTCGGCCACTGACCTGGCGAGGCACCCCGGTTCTCGCCGTACGGGGTCATCCGCCGGTGCGTGACAGCGCCGCTCTGGTCCACCACTGCCTGGCCGGTGCCGTGGTGGTCGTTCGCGACGTACCGGAGGCCGTCCACCTTGCGGACCAGGCTCGCCCCGCCCGGAAGCGAGTAGTACCGGGTGGCGTCGGTGGACCGGGTCTGGTGGTTCAGCCGGATCTCCATGCCCGGCAGGTAGAGCGTGGTCGAGGCCGGCTCCTTGCGGAGCATCCGGGAGCCGTCGACGTCATAGAGGAAGCTGGTCTTCTTGCCGGCTTCGGTGACCGACTCGAGGTTGCCCTCGGCGTCCCAGACCAGGGTCTGGTCCTCGCCGGTTCTCGTCCGCTTCTTCGTGTTGCCGGCCGCGTCGTACTCGTACGAGTACAGCCGGTCGCCCTGCGGAGTCTTCTCCGTCATCTGGCTCAGCGTGTGCGGCTGCGCCTGACCGGCGGCCGGATAGGTGTAGCTGCGCTCGATGAGCGGAGTGCCGTTGGTCCCGTACTGGACCTCGGTCTTGCGGTTGCCCGTGACGTCGAAGGTGTAGGCGTGGTGGTAAGGGGCCACACCGCCCACCCCGGTGACCGCGGGCCCACCGGCGCACGGGTCGGTCGCGGTGCTCGCCGACGTCCAGGCCCGCTCCATCCGGCGCAGGTAGTCGTACGTGAAGCACTGCGTGTCCTGCGTGCCGGACGGGTTGTTGGCGATCCGCAGGATGTTGCCGGACTGGTCGTACGTGTAGCGGGCGTCGATGTCCACGACCGGGGCCGACTCGCGGTCCAGCCGTTGCCGGGTGAGCCGCTTGGAGCCCTGCTCGTACTCGTAGGTCGACCAGACCTTCCGGGTACCCACCCGGGCCTCGGTCTGCAGCACCTCGCCGGTGCTGGCGTACTCGACGTCGGTCAGGTAGGGGGCGTCACCGGTCGTCGCGGTCAGGCGCTCAAGATCGTCGTAGGTGTAGGCGACCGTCTCGAACGGCAGCCCACCGCCGTCCGACATGCTCACCGACTGGACGCTGCCGTCCCGGTTGTACTCCGTGCCGAAGGTGTAGAAGCCGGCCAGTTCGGCACCGGCGTGCTCGGGCACGGAGTAGTACGTGGCGTGCGGCCGGTAGAACTCGTCGTAGATCGAGAAGTACGTGGCGTACTCGTGCCCCTCGATCCAGCGGCTCGTCGAGGAGAGCTCACCGAGCATCTCCAGGTCGTACGTCCAGCTGCTCAGCAGCTCCCCGGTGTCGGCGGCCCCCTTGTAGACGGCGATCTTCCGGCCGATCTCGTCGTACTTCGTGCTGATCGTCTGGTTGAGGGCGTTCGTGGTGCTGGTGAGCCGGTCCAGGTCGTCGTAGCCGAACGTCGACGCGCCGGCGTCCGGGTCGGTCGACTTCGTCTTGCGGCCCAGCTGGTCGTACTCGTGGGACCAGACGTTGCCGGCCGGGTCCTTGACCGTCTTCAGCTGCCCGGCGTGCGTGTAGGTGTACTCGGTCCTGTCGAAGTCGCCCGTCGGACCGCTGCCCTTGTACTGCCGCAGTTCGGTGGTCTTGCCCAGGGCGTTCGTGATCGAGGTCGTCGGGGTGCCGCCGGCCGGCGGGTCGACCGAAACGCGGTCGCCGCCGTAGGTGGTCGTGGTGCGCCACTTCTCGTTGCCCGCGACCGCGAAGATCTCCGCCTTGACCCGGTCCGCGCCGTCGTAGACGTACAGCGTCTGGCCGTTGACGTCACCGTTGACGGCCGGGTAGATCACGTCGGTGGGCGTGCCTGCCACCGTGTACGTCGCGTACGTCTTCGCCAGCTGGCCGGTGCCGGTGTAGAAGGTGTCGGCCACGGTACGGGTGCCGTCCGGGCCCTCCGACTGCACCTGGCGGGGCCGGAGCAGGCCGTCGTGCAGCTTGTACTCGACGCTGTAGGAGCCGTCGTTCTGCCGCCGCTCGGTCTTGATGGCGACCGGCTTGTCGGTGCGGACCAGGTAGCTGTAGCGGATGCTCGGCTCCAGGCCGCTGGCGCCCGTCCGGTCCGGCATCCAGACCTTCGCCAGCCGGCCCAGGGCGTCGTACTCCAGGACGCTCTTGAGGCCGTTCTGGTCCACCTGTCCGACCGGCACACCCCACGCCGGGGCGTAGTCGGTGGTGGTGACGAACTGCAGCGGGTTGGTCTCCTTGACCTTGGTGGTCAGGCCGTTGGTGTCCGTGTACACGGTCTTCGTGACCCGGCCCAGCGCGTCGACGGCGGTCAAGGGCCGGCCGTACGCGTCGAACGTGCCCTCCGACGCGCGGATGTAGGTGGCCGTCGTGCCGTTGTGGCTCTTCAGCCGCTCGGTCCGCGTCGGGTTGCCCAGCGTCGGCGCGACGCCGAACGCCTTGCCGTCGTAGAGCGTCCGGGTGTCGGAGATGACCTGCTTGCTGCGGTCCGGGGTGGCCGAGCACGCCACGGACACCGACTCGACCCGCGACACCAGGCTGTACAAGTGGGCGGTCGCGTTGTCGGCGTACGTGGTCCGGCTGCATGCCTCGTCGCCGGTGACCGCCACGTCACCCTCGTTCTCGGTCTCGGTCACCCGGCCGAAGCTGGTCTCGAAGGTCGAGGTCTGCTTCGTCTCCCGCCACCCGCCGGCGGCCAGGGCGACCAGGCTCCGGGCGGTGGTGGTGTTGATGAACCATGCCTTCTTGCTGCCCCAGCTGTGGGTCTCCGTCGCGGTGTTGTGCCGCCACGGCACGGCGATGCTCTTGCTGACCGCGTTGGCGCCGTCGTAGACGATGCTCTCCAACTGGTGGCCGGAGAACTCGTTGTGGTCGGTGTGGCTCCCGCCGGTCGAGTCGGCGACGCTGACGGTACGCGTGCCGCCGTCCGGATCCTTGTCGCCGTGCATGCCGCGCAGGTAGCGGTACTCCGTCTTGGTCGTCTGGACCTGACCGTCGCCGGCCGTGACGATCACGCGGCCGTAACCGCGCCAGTCGCTCCAGGTCAGGTCCTTCGGGTCGGAGATGCCGTCCGGGTCGGCGTGCCGCCAGGCCGCCCCGTCCAGGTACTGGTAGCGGGTCACCATGTCCGGCGCCCCGCCGGTGCGGTCGGTCTCGACGACCTGCTCGACCACGTACTTGTGGAACCAGTCGGTGATCGGGTCGCCGCTGCCGAGCGGGTTCCACTTCACCGGGTAGCAGCGCCTGGTGCTGTTGCCCGGCGTGGGCAGCGTGCTCTTGGTGCAGTCCGGGGTGGCGTAGTTGACGTCGATCTGACCGCCGGCGTCGTTCCACACGGTCGCCAGCCGGAAGCGGACCAGCGGGGCGATGTTGTCGCCGTCGCGGTCGATCCGGTTGGGCAGCTGCAGGCCACCCAGTTCGACCGACGGCATGGCGATGTCGGCGCCCGGCCCGTAGAGACCGGTGTGGGTGATCTTGTGGAGCCAGAGGGTCCGCGAGCCGTCACCGTTGTCGGTGAGCAGGTGGTCGAGCTTCCAGTTGTCCACCGGCGTCCAGCCGGTGCCCTCGCGGATCTCGGTGGTGATGCCGGTCAACCGGGCCCGGGTCCAGAACGTCGGGGTGATCTGGTCGAGCTTGCACTTGGTGTCCTTGGCGCAGTTCCGGTCGAACGGCACATCCGGCCAGTAGGGCGCGGTGGTGTTGTTCAGATCCTGCGGGTCGCAGTCGACGTTGCCGGACGGCAGGCACCGTTCCTTGGTCTCGAAGCGCACCCGGGCGGGGGCGTTGGTCGTGTAGACGGCCTCGTGCCGCTGGCCGTAGTCGACCCGCTTGAGCCAGCCGCCCCGGACGTACGGAACACCGTTGACGTCGGTCTTCTTGCCCCGGGCGTAGTAGTTGATCTCCTTCTCGTAGAAGTACGAGGTGACGTTGCCGTAGCGGTCCTTGACGTAGTCGAGGCTCCAGCGCCACGCCTGGTCGCAGTACGCCGACGTGAACGTCGCGTTGTAGCAGGGCTCGCCCGAGTCGTCGCCGTAGATCGGCACGGTCCAGGTCGAGCCGGTCTCCTCCTTGCCGGAGGTCCAGCCGGGGAGCCGGTTCAGGCCGAAGTGGTACTGGGTGCCGTCGGTGGTGGTGACCCGCCAGTACTCGCCGTCGTTGTCACCGTTCACTGCGCCGGTGAGCCGCTCGACCTTCGAGCCGTCGTCGGTCCCGAACCGCCAGGTGTCACCGGTCTTGACCAGTTCCGTCGACTTGCCGTTGAGCAGGATGGTCGCGTTGTCGTACGCCCAGCACTGGTCGGCGTACTGGTCGTGTCCGTCGTCCGAGCAGGGCTTGTACCGGCGCTCGATGTGCCCGGGCTCGTAGTTGAAGCCCTCACCGATCCACGAGCCCTGGTTGTTGGTCGTCGCGGTCCGGCCGTCGACCGACTGCGACGAGTAGGCCAGCGCGATCGGCGGCGCACCACCACCCGGCACCGGCGGGCTCCGCAGCGGGTAGCTCCAGGAGAAGCCACCCGTGGAGGGGGCCACCGACCACTTGGACGACGGGGACAGCTTCGTGGCGCCGTAGTCGCCCTGCGAGGAGGAGTCGGTGGCGGTCATGGCGAAGAGCGCACCGGTGCCCGCCTCGGCGGAGAGCGTCTCGGCGGCGCTGTCGTTCGTCGTCGGCAGCGGAACCGGGGCACACTGGGCCTTCTCCGGCGTGGTCAGCGCACACTCGGGCAGGCGGACCAGCCGCAGCCGGGCGCCGAAGTCGCCACCGAACGCACCGGCGACCCCGCCGTAGCCGAGGTCGAGGCGGACGTTCCCGGCAGCGGCCTGGCCGTCGGCCCGCTTCAGCCGGACGATCGGGCCGTCGACCTTGGCCTTCTCCGAGGCCTTCCGGTCGAGCACCTCGATGCGTACCTTGCCGGGAGCGGAGGCCGCCGGACGGGCCGGGTCCGCCGCAGCGGACGCGGCGGCGGGTGCGGCCGACACCGCGACCGGCAGGCCACCGATCTTGGCGCTGGCCGCCGGAGCCTTGGAGCGGCCGGCCCCGGGCGCCGGCACGGTGACGTCCGCGGCGCCGGCGGCGGGCCAGGTGACCTTCGCCGGGGCGGTCGAGGCGGCAGCCACCGCCGGGTTGGCCGCCTTCGGCTTGGCCGGCAGCGGGTCGCGCTTGGGCAGGACCTTGGACGCGTCCGAGGTCGACGGACGGTTCGGCTTCGCCTCGGCCGAGGCGGGTGGGGTCGCGATCTGGATGAAGCCGGCGGCCATGACACCGGCCATCGCCCAGGAAACCGGTCGTACGGTGTGGCGGACGAAGCCGCCGGACCGGACCAGGAGTCGGGAGAACATCACCCCTCCAGGGGTTGCGGAAGAAGAACGGGGAAAGGTCTCGCGTGCCGGTGGGGCCGCCCGGGAGCGGGCGGCCCCACCGCCTGTCACGTCAGAGCGAGAGTTGTTCGCGGACCTGGACGTTGAGCTTCTCGATCAGGACCTTGTCGGCGACGCCGTCGTAGACCCGGACGTCGTCGATGGCACCGGACAGGTGCTCCTTGAAGGCGCCGTCGAGCCAGGCGCGGCCGAGTTGCACCCCGCCGGTGGCGACGAACGGCGACACCAACTGGATCGCCTCGGTGAAGGACCCGTTGACGTACAGGGTCACTTCGCGGGCGTAGCCGTTGTAGACGAGGGTCAGGTGGTCACCCTTGCCGACCAGCTTCGGCGCCTCGTCGGTCGCCTTCCTGGTCCACTCCGGCGCGACCGTGTCGGTGCTCGCCATCGCCAGTTCCCACTGCCCGGCGTCGTTGCAGCGCACGACGACCGAACTGCCGTTGGTGCCCTTCTGCGAGAAGACCGTCATCGGCGTACCCGCACAGTTGCTGGTCAGCTTGACCCGGGCGCTGATCGAGAAACTGCCCGCCATGTCCGCGTTGGTCGACGTGCTGGCGTAGCTGTCCGCGCCACCGGTCAGCGCGAGGTGACCACCGCCGAGCAGGGACAGGACCGGGTGCTTGAAGACCGTCGCGCCGGCGCCCAGGGTGAGTCCCGCTCCGCCGCGCTCCTCGGGGCTGACCTTGTTGGTCTCCGCGTTCAACCGCCAGTACGCCTTACGGCTCGGAGCGGTCTTCTGCAGACCGGTGACCTCGTCGGCGATGATCAGCCGGTCGAAGACCGAGACGTCCGCCATCGCCCCTCCCCAGTTGTCGGCGTAACCGCTCTTGGTGAGCACACGGCCGATCTGGAGCGGACCGCGCGACTTGGTCAGCGACCTGCGCTGGGCGACGCGCGGGGCGTTGTTCCCGACCTGGAGCGACATCTCCTTCTTCGCACCGTCGAAGATGGCGGACACGTACGTCCAACCCGTGGTGGCCGCCGCACCGTCCACCTGCCAGCGGCCCAGCGAGTTGACGTCGTTGACCGGCATCCGGAAGAACCAGGTTCCTCCCTCGACCCCCAGCGCGAACCCGGGCTCACCGGTGCCGTCCTGGCTGACCGCCACCTGCCGGCGGCCGGCATCGTCGACCTTGAACCAGCCGGTGACGGCGAAGCTCGCCGACGTGTCGGTCAGGACCGGCTTGCTGGTCGTGAGGTGGGCGTTGGCCGTACCGTCGAACCGGGCGGCGGTGTCGGACGTCCCACCCGGACCCTCGACCCCGAACGTGACGCCACTTCCAGCCGTCGCGTCGTTGTCACCGAGCCCGTCGCTGGCACCGTCCTCGCCCGCGACCTCGCCGAGCGACCACTGGGCGGTCGGCGGTCGCTTGCCCACCCGGAACGTGCACGAGGCGATGCTGCTCGACCGGCCGGCCCGGTCGACGGCCTGGACGTTGATCGTCCGCGGGCCCTCCTTGTCCGGGTACCAGTTCGGCAGGGTGACCGGCCCGCCGTCGGTGGTGGGCCGAAGCACGTTCACGCCCGGCGCCGGGTTGGTGTTGAAGCCGTACCGGTACTCCACCACGTCCGTGGCCGCGGAGTCGAAGACGAAGTTGCCGGGTACACCGATCGAACCCAGCCACTCGTCGCTCTCGATGCAGTTCGACGCGCTCGCCGTCCCGTTGTCGGCCGCGTCCTGCGGCAGGTACACGGCGGAGTCGACGTCGGGCGCGCTGGGGCTGGTCTTGTCGTAGAGGAACTGACAGACGTTGCGCGAGCCCTCACTGCTCCACGGACCCCAGCTGGTGTTGTCGCTGGCCCGCACCTCCCAGGAGATGGGGACGTTCTGCGCGATGTCACTCGGGACCGTGTACGAGAAGACCGATCCGCTGGCCTTCAGCGGAGTGGTGTACGAGCGCGTCTGCAACGTCCCGCCGGCCGGCGTCCAGGTCACCTTGAACTCGGCCTTGATCTGCTCGGTGTGGGCCGAGGAGTGGTCCGGGTCCCGCAGCACCGCGTTCAGCCGCGGCGGCACGTCCACGTAGGGCGCGCCGGAGCCGTAGACACACTGCCCGCCGGGGGACATGGTGAGTTCGTTGAGGTTGGCGATCACCGGCGCCCGGTTGTAGCGGACCGAGAGGACGCCGTTGTCGCAGAACCGCTTGGTGTGCGTCGAGTCGCTCTCACTGACCGACCGCAGGCCGAGGGTCACGTTGCTCCAGCCCTTGGTCACTGCCTGCTGCACCGCGGCCTTCGCGTTCCACTCCGTGTTCTGGTTGGTGGAGGTACAGGTGGCCTGCGTCTTGGTCGGTGAGCTGGTGGCGAGGTGCGTCGCCCCGGACCAGCCCGAGCCGCCGGGCTGGTTGCTCCAGTTGGTGGAGGAGGTGATCCCGGCCGGCATCAGGTAGAGCGCCGCCGCCCGGGCGGTCGAGTTGTAGACGTGCTGCAGGGTGACCCGGAAGGTGGCCTCCAGGATCGTCTTGCCCGAGTAAGGCGTGGCGAGCCGGTAGAACAGGCGCTTGACCTTCGAGTTGTTGCAGGAACTGGGGCAGAGGCCGATCCGTTCGTGCCGCTTGCCGTCGAACTTCCAGTACTCCTCGTTGGGGTAGCCGCTGTCCACCATCGCCCAGGCGCTGTTGGTGCTGCTCTGCCAGACCGGGTCGATGTACAGCGGGAACGAGGCCTCCGGATCGGTCAGCATGGACCGGTCCGGGGTGAGGGTGAGGGTGTTGTCCGAGTAGTCGAGGCCGACCGGAGCCACCTCCGACGTGTCGCCCGGTCCCTCGGCCGACGCGGCGCCCGGGTCGGTGGACGAGGTGTCCAGCGACCGCGCCGCGGCCGCATCGCCCCCCTCCTGGCTTCCGCTGTCCCACATGGTCGGCGCGTCCGCCTCCAGGACCGGGTTGTTGGTGACCGGGTCCAGGGCCACCACGCCGCCCTCGGCCGTCTCCTCGATGGTCAGACCCACCGCGGCGACCCCGAGCCGGAGATTCTGGAGCTCCGGCAGATCGGCCGCCTCCGGCGTCTTGACCACCAGTACGTGCGAGAAGCCCTCGACGGTGACGTTCGTGACCAGGTCGACATCCTGGAACACGTTCGGGTAGGTCGCCTTGCTCTCCTCGACCACGGGAGCGGGAAGCGGCCCGTGCGGCCAGGTCAGGGTCATGCTCTTCTGATCCCGGGTGACCACCATCAGCGGCGCGGTGCCGCCCTGGGAGAGCTGCATGCCGAGCAGCGCGGCCGCCGGGCCGTACGAGCCGTCGGGCTGGACCACCAGGGTCGAGTCCGCGGGCACCCAGGCGTCTCCCTGGGTGACCCGGACCGGCTGGGTGTGGCCGTTGGCGATGAGCGTGCCGTCCGGCTGCGCGAAGACGTCGCGGTACTCCGTGCGGTGCGCCAGCACCTCGACCGGCTGGTTGAGTGCCCTGGCGGCCACCAGCGCCTCGGCCTCGGTGTCGCGGACGAGGTCCTCCGAGGCCGCGGCGGTGCGCGGCGCCGGCTCCGGCGGCTGGACGAACACCGCTGTGGACATCAGGCCGGCGAGGCCGAGCGTGAGGCCGAGCGTGAACACCCGGCCCCGTTTTCTCGTACGACGGGCCACCCTCTGGTCCTCCCCCGCTGGATAACTACTCATGTCGATGCTCTTCATCAGCTGATCGCCGCCCCGAACGCGCTGTGCCCGGTGGGGAGACCGCCCTGTCCCGGCTGCCAGGTGACACTCGGGACCGTGTTGCCCGCCTTCAGGTCGGACCAGGTGAACCCGTACACGGCGTCGGCGCCGTAGGGAGTGCCGACGTAGAGCCGCTGCGAGGTGGCCGAGAGCGACGTGCCGACCAGTTCCTGGACGCCGGCCGTCCCCGGCATGCTGCCCGATTCCCGGTGCAGCGTGGTCGGCGTACCGATCGGATTCGCCAGCGCCGGGAAGATACGTACCCGTCCGGAGTCGGCCACCGACGTGCCCGCGTCCTCGCCCGGCACGCCGATCGCGACGAACATCGTCGCGTTGGTGCCCTCGCTGCCCGGCGCGGTGTTCACCACCACGACCTTCTCGCCCAGGTAGTCACCGTCCTCCGAGGCGTACGTGATCGCGGGCAGTTCGGTGAAGGTGTTCGCGGCGGTGACGTGGAACCGGTGCACCAGCCCGGCGTCCGGCGCCGGGGTGTTGGTGGCCGCGACGACCAGGTCCTCACCCGGCACGCCGACGACGACCAGCGAGTCGGCCTGGCCGGCGGGAGCACCGACGGGCCGGTACGGCGCGATCGAGATCGACTTGCCGAAGTTGTCGTTGGCCTCGGCGTCGTTCGAGACGTTGGCGACGTTCTGCTCCAGGCCGGCGGCAAGCGTCGGCAGCCCGTTGGTCAGCGTGTGGCTGAACACGTTCACCGCTCCGGCGAAGGCCTCGGTGCCGATCGCCTCGCCCGGGGAACCGACCGCCCAGTGGTACGTGGAGGCGGCCACCGAATAGCCCGTGCGGTCGTCGGTCTCGGCCGAGCCCGGGATGCCGCTGCCCTGGGACATCACCACGTTCACGGCGCCGCGCAGGTAGTGCACGACCCCGGTGAACGGGTTGCCCAGTCCTTCACCGGGAGCGCCGATGACGAGGTACGGCTCACCGCTGGCGGTCCGGCTGCCGGCGACGGCGTAGCCGAACCAGTCGTACGCCTCGGCCGCGTCGGGGACGTTGGCGCTGTCCTGGTGGTACCAGACGGCGGGCGGGCCCTGCGCGAGGCCGGCGGGTGAGCCGAACAGCACGTACACGACACCGGCCTGGGCCTGGCCGCTGACGGCCTGGTTCGGCACGCCGACCGCCAGGTCGGTGCACCCGTCGTTGTTGGCGTCGTACGCGGAGATCGACGTGCCGAAGCGGTCACCCGCCTCGGCCGCACCGGGCATGTTCGCCCCGCTCTCGTGCAGGGTGTGCACAGTCGTGCTGCCGCCGTACGTGACGTTGATCCGGCCGGCACGGATCTGGCCGTTGACTGTGGCCTCCGGGTCGGCGATCGCGATGTCGGCGACGCCGTCGCCGTTGAAGTCGCTGTCCGTTCCGCCGGTGCAACCGGTGACCGGAGTGGCCGTGGTGTACACCTGCATCTCACAGAACGACGACCAGGAGTCGCTGCCGCTGACCCCGTCCGCGGCCTTCACCCGCCAGCGGTAGATGCCGCCGTCCACGAAGGCGCCGGCGGGAACGGTCGCCGCCACTGTGGCGCCGGAGGCGACGTTGCTGGACGACGCCGAACCGATCGCCTTCTCCGCGTTCATCGCCCACCACTCGAAGGTGACTGTCATCGCGGTGCCGTCACCGTCGGCGACTGTGGCTTTGAGCTGCGGCGTCAGGGTGTTGACAAGCGGGCGACCCGAGCCGGTCGCGCACGTGGAGGCAGGGACGGTCGACCGGGCCGTCACGGTCGGGTACGAGTTGTACGTGACGCTGGCCTTGGGCACCTCGGTACTGGTGGCCGCGTTGCGGGAGCGGAACTGTTTGAAGGCCTTCGAATCGGCTTCGTCGGTGGCCCGCAGACCCATGTCGGCGCGGGTGTCACCGGCGTTCGCCGCGCGCTGGAAGAACTTGGTACCGCTGATCCCGATCCAGGCGTCGTTGCAACTGGCGTCGTAGCCGGCAGTCGCCAGGGTGGTCGCCTCCTGGTTGTTCCACGCCGGCTGGGTGTCCCAGATCATGTCGTCGGCCACCGCGCCCACGGTCCAGAGCTCCCACGACCGGCCCTCGCACTGGGGCGACCACCAGTTCCAAAACGAGACGGTGGCGGAGGTGATCTGCTTGCCGACGAGGGCCGCGGTGTCCCAGCGCAGCAGGGACCGGGTGACGGGCCCGGTCGGACCGAGCCGGCCGAGTCGGAGGTCGTCGGTGCCGCCCCGGTTGACCGTGTCGCCGGCCTGGATGAACGTGTCGAAGGTGGTGTACAGCGGGTTGATCGTCGGGTCGATGACGATCGGATACTGCCGCTCGGAGTCGGTCAACCAGCGCATGTCCGGGGTCAGCGTCAGGTCGAGCCGGCCGGTTCCACGGGCCGCGGCGGCAGGGGCGATCGTGGATGCGACCGCCGTCTCGGTGGCGGGATTCCCGAGCGCGTCGACCCGCGCGTCCCACATTCGCAGTGCGGGAGTGCGCGCGACCACCCGGCCGGTGGTGTCCTGGATGGCGGTGTTGCCGCCGGCGTCGCGGACTGCCCGGGCGGCGTTCGGCCCGGTGATCGGCAGCGTGAGGCGGGCGACCTGCTTCACGGCGCTGCGGTCCTTGACGACGAAGAACGCCTCCATCCCGGCGCGGGTCGCTTCGACGATCAGGTCCACCCCGGGCAGCGTGTCCACATAGGTGGCCCGTCCGCCGTCCAGCTTCGGCTCGGGCAGCCGACCGGCCCAGCCGACCGCGAGCCGGTCGGCTCCGTGGCCGAGGACGGCCAGCTCCGTCGTGCCGTTCGGCTGTGCGCCGGAGACGACCAGATCGAACGGGTGGGCGACGGCGGCAATCCGCCCGTCCGCGCCCTTGCGCAGGGTCAGATCGACCGGAACCCACTGGTCGCCGCGCCGGATCCGGCTCGCGCCGACCGAGAGCTCGGCCCGGAACTGACCGTCCGGCAGGGCGAAGACCTCGGTCGTCTCCGATGTGAGGCTCTTCACCTGCACCGGCTTGCCGGAGTCGCGGGCGGCCCGAAGGGACACCGCTTCATCGGTCCGGCTCTCCACGCCACCTGTCACGCCGTCCGGTCCAGCGGCGAGAAACTCCGCCGGTTCTCCCGGTACGCCCGCCAACGCGGCCGCCGTCAGTACGGCGACGCCCGCAGCCAGGCACGAACGGACAGTGGCCGTCACTCGACGTGCCACAAACCCTCCCCCGTGTGCTTTCAGTTGTGCGAGCGGGACTCTAAGGGCGTCCTGCCTCAGCGCACAAGGTCGGACACGTTGCGTCAGGACGGATCGCGGCGAACTGGACATCCCATCGATCGCTCAACACTCTCGGTAATCAAGTCCGCCCTCCACACTGGGAGGTTCAGCGACTGCCACACCCACGTGCGGTGACCTCGGGCGGCCGGACCGATCTTTAAAACCGCAGATCAGTAGATGGTTGCCGCAGTCAACTGACGCCGCGCGACTCGCTCCACCATCGCGAACGATTTCATGCATTGCCATCCTCGAATATGACACCGTGTAGTTGTCATTGATTGAACAATCAGCCGACGCCGCACTCGTCCATCGGGGGACAGCGCCGGACCACTCAGACCGATTCACGCACCGAAATGGTCGGCGGGCGGCATCACGCCAACCACTCGGGCAGGTCATCGGTGCAGCACGCAGCGCCGAACAGGGACCGTGGAAAACCGATTCGTACCGTCAGAGATATTCGCCCCACGTGACAGATGCGGCGGCCGGGATCACCCTCGTCGGCGGGGTGACACGTGGTGATCATCTTGCCCATCTCAAGCGAGACAATCGGCACGACGCTCATCAGTCGAAATCACTGCGGTGCCGAGTTTCGTCAGGTCTTGGCCGACCTTCTGATATCCGGGCTGCGACGGGTTCAGCGCTCATGGTCCTGGGCGGGTGCCCCCGGTCGTCGTTCGACCGGCGCGCTGCTCAGCACACCGTCGGGGCGGACCTCCTGACGAAGACGCGCCAGGTCGACGAACCGGTCGCCGTCGGGCGGGACGGCGTCGAGCAGGCGCAGGATCACGGTGCAGTACTTGGCCATCGTGTTGCGGCCCGGCATGAAGATGGACAGCTCGTCGTGGGCCTCGGGCGTCTGCACGATCAGGCCGGCGGGCAGGGACGGCAGCGCCTCCGGGGCGCCCGCCACCGCGACCTTGACGATCCAGAACGGCCCGGCTCCGTCGAGTACCCGCCGGTCCTGTTCCGGCGTCTCCAGCGCCGGCGTCCGCCACGGCTCACCCAGGCAGGTGACGCCGGCCTGCCGCACCGTGGTGACCAGTTCGGCCGCCGCCGCCGCGATGATCTCCTCGGCCCGGTCCCACTCGTGGGCGTCACGACCGAGCGGTGTGCCGGGCACGAGCCGCGCCACCACAGTCATGGCCGGCACGTGCCTCAGCCGCGGTTCGGGCTGCACCTCGAAGACGGCGCGGGCGGCAGCGATGGCGTCGGCCTGAGCCCGGCGCTGCCGGCTGACCTCGTCGCTGTGCCGGTCGAGCAGGGCGACCGCCTGGTCGGGTTCGTCGAGGGCGCGCCGGACCAGCTTGACGCTCATTCCGGTGTCCCGCAGCAAGGTGATCAGCATGGCCCGTTCCACCTGGTCGAAGGCGTACGAGCGGTGGCCGGTCCGGTCGTCGACCTCGGCGGGTACGAGCAGCCCTTCGGCGTGGTAGAAGCGCAGCGCCTGCGGCGACAGGTGGCACATCTGGCTGAACTCGCTGATCGACAACATGACCCCAGACTGCCTCTTGCAGTAACAGCAAGGGCAAGTGACGCCGCCTAACGCCTGTCGTCGTCACGCCCGGTCTGGGGCAGCCCGGAGGCGGCCGCGATCGCCTCGACCGCCTCGGCCAGGCCGGTGGTCTCCGGGAGGACGAGTTCGCCGGGCCAGCCCAGGACGTCGCGCGCGGCGTACCAACCGCTCATCTGCTCGGCGGTGAACTCACCGGCCTGCGGGCGGGTCAGGTGCCGGCGCAGCGTCTCGGCCAGCGACACGTCGAGGTAACAGAACAGCGACCGCCCCCGATGGCCGTCCCGCAGCGAGGTCAGCACGTCGCGGTAGCGGCCGGTGTACAGGATGCCTTCCAGGACCACGTGGTAGCCGTGGTCGAGGGCGAACCGGGCGGTCTGCTCGATCAACGCGGGGGCCACGCCGCCGGCCTTGTCCCGTTCGCGCAGGACGATGCGGCGCAGGTAGTCCTGTTCGACGAGGGCGCAGCCCCGGCCGTGCCGGCGTCGTAGTTCGCGGGCGATGCTGCTCTTGCCCGAGCCGGAGTTGCCCCGGATGCAGACGAGGATCGTGTCCGAGCTGCCGGTGGCCTCACCGGACACGATCCCTCCCTGGCGTCAGGTACCGCAGACGGATGCCGATCAGGCCCGGGTGATCACCAGGAACGCGTACCCGATCACCTTCGTGCCGTCCCAGTTGTACATGGGGCGGCACGCCTGCGGCTTCGTCCACGACGACTGGTACTTGGGCCGGGCTTCGTTGCAGGCCTTCAGGGTCGAGTAGGTCGGGCTCGAGTAGTCCGCGTACGCGGGCGCGCCCAGACCGAGCACCAGGGCGCCCGCGACCGAGGTGGCGGCGACGAGGCTGCGGATCCGCGGCCGTCGGAAGGCTTTCATGTCTTCTCCCATTCTCATCGTCGTCGCCCGACCGTCCATCATGGCCGCACGACCATGATCAGCTTAGGGTGGCGGCACAAGGCGCACCCCGTGCCGGGTTCCCACCCCGCCTCACGGACGATCACCCGCCGCACCGGCACCCAGGTACGCGAAAAAGGCCCCGACCGGCGTGGAACGCCTGGTCAGGGCCTTGCTCGTTGGTGCGCCGCCAGGGACTCGAACCCCGAACCCGCGGATTAAGAGTCCGCTGCTCTGCCAGTTGAGCTAGCGGCGCTCTCTGACAACGGGAAGAAGATTAGCACGCCCGCCGAGGCGGGTTCCAATCCGATACCGGGGTCCACCCTTCGGACGAGCTTAACCGGCGAAACCGGCCAAAACGGTCACCTGATCCGGCGCGGGGGCGGGTCCGACGGCGTCGATACGGCACGATGTCCGCCAGGCACGCGAGGACAGGGGTGGGCATGGGCAGGTTCGCGCGGGCCGGGGCGACGGTGGGCGCCCTGGTCCTGACGGCGTCGCTGGCACTGACCGGGTGCGGCGGCGGCGACGAGGGGAAGAAGCCGGAGTTCGTGCCCGGCCAGCAGCAGGTCGGCGGCGTCTCGTCCTCCGCGCCCGACCCGAGCGTCGCACCCAGCGACAGCGCCGCCGCGCCGCCGCTGACGGTGAGCCCGGCCGACGGCGCGAACGCCCGGCCGGTCAGCACCGAGATCAGCGCCCGCATCCCCGGCGGCGGCACCGTGTCGAAGGTGGTGCTCGCCACCGCCGACGGAACGAGCGTCGCCGGGCGGATGCGGCGCGACGGCTCCAGCTGGGTGCCGTCGGCCGCGCTGAAGTACGGCACCAAGTACACCGCCACTGTCACCGGCGCCGGCAAGGACGGCCAGACCTACCAGGGCACCAGCACGTTCACCACGATGGCCAAGCCCAAGTCGATGATCGGCTCCGGCCTCTACATGTTCAGCGGCAAGACGTACGGGGTCGCCATGCCCGTGGTCGCCGAGTTCTCCCCGGGCATCCCGAAGAAGGACCGGGCCGCCGTGCAGAAGCGGATGTTCGTGCAGACCGACCCGCCGCAGCCCGGCGCCTGGCACTGGGTAGACAACGGCACCCAGGCGTACTACCGCGCGCCGGAGTACTGGAAGACCGGCACCACGATCACGGTGCGGCTGGCACTGGCCGGGATCCCGCTGAGCAACGGCCGCTACGGCAACATCGACCGCAGCGCCACCGCCAAGATCGGCCGCGCGTTCGAGATGACCGTGGACAACGCGACCAAGCAGATGACGGTCTCCGAGAACGGCTCGGTCATCCGTACGCTGCCGGTCAGCCTGGGCAAGAAGAGCACCCCCTCCTCCAGCGGCACGATGGTGGTGATGGAGAAGAAGGAGTCCACCGTCTTCGACACCCGCAGCGAGCCGGACCCGGCCAACCGCTACGTCACCGAGATCGACTTCGCCCAGCGGATCACCTGGGGCGGCGAGTACATCCACGCCGCGCCCTGGTCCGAGGGTGTGCAGGGGCGCCGCAACGTCTCGCACGGCTGCGTGAACGTGTCGATGGCCAACGGCCGGTGGCTGTTCGGCAAGACGATGGTGGGCGACCCGATCACGGTGAAGGGCACCGAGCGCCGCCTGGCCCCTGGTAACGGCTGGACGGCGTGGAGCATGAGCTGGTCGCAGTTCGTCGCCGGCAGCGCGCTGCCCGTTCCGCAGGGCGGGCAGCCGGCGCCGTTCTGACCGGCGTAACGTGGTCGGACACGCCACCTCCGACGAAGCGCCGGACGGCACGGGAATCGTTACACCCGGGCGGGGTGTTCCGTTTCACGTCCGGCAACGCGTACCCGCTCCGGCGCGTCTGACCTGAGACGACGGGGAACGGCATCACCTTGTGAGGGAGTCATGCGAGCTGGCCAGGACGAACCGATCCGGGGCGTGAGCGCCCGACGCGTCGGCCGCCGCCGCGCGCTGGCAGCCGGGCTGCTCGCCGCCGCGATGGCCCTGACGGCCTGCACCAGCGGCGGCGGCGACAAGCCGTCGAGCTGGCAGGGCGGCGGCGACGGCGGCGAGAAGGCCCCGAAGGCGGCGGCCACCATCAGCGAGCCCGCCGCCGACGCCAAGGACGTGCCCGCGTCCACCGCCATCACCTTCACCACGAAGGAGGCACAGGACACCACCGTCGAGCTGAAGGACGCCGCCGGCAAGGTCGTCGACGGCACGCTCGCGGCGGACGGCGGGAGCTGGCTGCCGTCAGCGGCCCTGGAGTACGGGCAGACGTACACGGCGACCGTGACCGCGACCGGCGACGACGGCAAGCCCGCCACCGCCACCAGCACGTTCACCACGATGGCGAAGCCGGCCAAGCAGATCCGGGTCACCAGCTTCCTCGGCGACAACCAGGTCGTGGGCGTGGCCATGCCGCTGATCGTGAAGTTCGGCCGGGCCATCCCGGAGGACTACCGCGACGACATCCAGCGCCGGATGACAGTCACCTCGAAGCCGGCCCAGGAGGGCATCTGGCACTGGGTGAGCCCGACCGAGGTGCGCTACCGGCCCAAGACGTTCTGGAAGGCCAACAGCACCGTCAGCTACAAGGTGCAGGCGGGCGGGCTGCCGCTGGGCGGCGGCTGGTACGGCCGGGCCGACCTCAGCGTCGACATCAAGATCGGTCCGTCGTTCGTGATGACCGTCGACAACCGCACCAAGCGGATGACTGTCACCCGCGACGGCAAGGTGGTCAAGACCATCCCGGTGAGCCTGGGCAAGAAGAGCACCCCCTCCTCCAGCGGCACCATGGTGGTGATCGAGAAGCTCCGGCACACGGTCTTCGACACCATGGAGGAGTTGGGCCCGGAGGAGGGCTACCGCACCGAGATCGACTACGCCCAGCGGCTCACCTGGGGCGGCGAGTTCATCCACGCCGCGCCCTGGTCCGAGGGCGTGCAGGGCCGCACGAACGTGTCGCACGGCTGCGTCAACGTCTCGATGAAGGAAGGCAACTGGCTGTTCGCCAACACCCGCATCGGTGACCCGATCACCGTCAAGGGCACCGAGCGCAAGCTCCAGAACGGCAACGGCTGGACCGACTGGAACATGAGCTGGGACGAGTACGTCAAGGGCAGCGCCCTGCCGTACGAGCCGCCGTCGGACGACACCACGCCGGACGCCGGTACGCCGAGCGTCGAGCCGACCCCCTGACCCCCGCACACGACGAAGCCCCCTCCCGGAGGAGGGGGCTTCGTGTCTGGGGTGACTGATGGGAATTGAACCCACGACAACCGGGACCACAACCCGGTGCTCTGCCAACTGAGCTACAGCCACCATGCTCGCCGCTCCGGTCGCCCGGGGCGGTGCGCGGACTAATCATAGCCACACTCCGGCCGACCCCGTCCACCGGGTTCGGCGCGGACGTCAGAGCTGGGCGGCGATCGCCTTCGCGGCCTCGACGTCCGGCCCCGGCAGCGGCACGAACACGGTCCGGCGGTAGTACTCCAGCTCGCGGATGCTCTCCCGGATGTCGGCGAGCGCCCGGTGGGCCAGGCCCTTCTGCGGCTGCCCGAAGTACACCCGCGGGTACCAGCGCCGGCACAGCTCCTTGATCGAGGACACGTCGATCATCCGGTAGTGCAGGTGCGCGTCCAGCCGGGTCATGTCGCGGGCCAGGAAGCCCCGGTCGGTGGCGATCGAGTTGCCGCACAGCGGGGCCGTACGCGGGTCCTTCACGTAGCTGGTCACGTAGTCGAGCACCATGTCCTCGGCCTCGGCCAGCGTCACCGTGGAGCGGCGTACCTCCTCGGTGAGGCCGGACTTGGCGTGCATGGTCCGCACGATCTCCGGCATGCCGTCGAGCGCCTCGTCGTCGGCGTGGATCACCACGTCGACGCCGTCACCGAGCACGTTGAGGTCGGGATCGGTGACGAGCGCGGCGACCTCGATCAGGGCGTCCCGCCGCAGGTCGAGCCCGGTCATCTCACAGTCGATCCAGACGAGAAGATCAGCCACCGGAACAGACTACGCGCCGCCGACGCGCCCGCGCCTCGGCCCGGCGGCCGAGGTGGACCGCTAGGGTTTCCTGCGTGCCAGCCGAACCCGTCGCCCCACCCGCCGTCCCCCGTGACGACGCGGGCGGGCGTACGGCTCTCCGGGTGGTCGTGGTGCTGGCGCTGATCGCGATCCTGCCGGCGCCCTACCTGCGCAACCTGCGTCACGACTACTACGACCAGAAGATCTACATGTCGGCGATGGACTGGTGGGCGGCCGGGCACCCGCTCTACGACTACGTCCAGCCGGACCGGGTGCAGGGCGCGCTCTACTTCACCTATCCGCCGTTCGCGGCGCTGCTCCTGGCGCCGTTCGGGTATCTGCGGCTCGGGGTGGCCATCGCCGCCTTCGCGGTGCTGACGGTGGCCGCGGTGGTGGTGACCACGCGCTGGCTGGTGCTGCCGGTGCTGCGGCGGCACGACCTGCCGCGGGGGTTCGGCCTCACCGTCGCCGTGCTGCTGGTGCTCGCTGTGGAGAGCACCCGGGAGACGATCACGCTCGGGCAGATCAACATGCTGCTCGTGGTGCTGATCCTCGGCGACCTGCTGTTCGCCGTACCGCAGGGCCGGCGCTGGGCCGGCGTGGGCGTGGGGCTGGCGGCGGCGCTCAAGCTCTTCCCCGGCATCTTCGTGCTCTACCTGCTCGCCGCCCGGAAGTGGCGGGCGGCGGCCGTGGCGGCGGTGACAGCGGCGGTGGCCACGCTGCTGGCGGCGGCGGTCGCGCCGGGCGACTCGTGGCGCTTCTGGACCCATGAACTGTGGGTGACCGACCGGGTGGGCCGCCCCGACTACACCGGCAACCAGTCACTGTTCGGGCTGCTCAGCCGCCTGACCGCGCCGACCGAGCCGGACCGGCTGCCGTGGCTGCTGCTCGCGCTGGCGGTGGCCGCGTTCGGCCTGTGGCGGGCGGCGCGCGCGGCCCGCGCGGGGGACGCGCTGGTGGGTCTCACCCTGACCGGGCTGGTGGGCGGGCTGGTCAGCCCGATCACCTGGATCCACCACCTGTACTGGTTCATCCCCGCGGTGGTGGTGCTCGTCGACGCGGCACTGGACGCCGATCCGGCGACGCCCGGCGGGGCCCGCCGTCGCGGCGGCCTCTTCGCGCTGGCCGCCGTCGTCGGCCTGCCGATCGTGTACGGGTTGGTGACGTTCCAGGACTGGGGCACCGCCGTCGTGCACACGGACGACCTGGTCGACTTCGTGGTCCGCAACATGTACGTCCTGCTGAGCCTGCTGGTGCTCGCGGCGCTGCCGATCCGCCGGCATGCGGACGAGAAACCGATGACTCGGACTGAACGGACACACCTCGCAACAAACGGCGATCAGCGCTAATCTGGTACCAACTACCTCAGTTTTCTCCCAGGTAGCACCGATCCCCCGGTGAAAGAACGGCCCTCCGCGTCGGCAGCGCGGAGGGCCGTTCGGGTTCTCCTCGTCAGTCCTGGTCGTCGCGGCACCGGCTGGGCGGCGGGGCGATCGCCGCTCGGGTCCGTCCCCCGGACCCGGAGCCCACCGCCACCAGGTGCCGCTCGGGTCGCGACGCCGGGCCCGGCTGCCGGCCCAGCCCGCTCAGCGAGCTGACGCCGAGACGACCGGCCAGCACCGGCACCTGGTCCGGCTCGACCACGAAGACCACCTCACGCGGCCGCAGCGGGCGCAGCAGCACCACCACGGCGAGGACGACCAGCAGCGTCCCGCCGGCCAGCAGCGCCCACGCCAGCCCGGGGAACCACCCGGCCCGCAACTCGGCACGCATCCGCAGGTCGAGCCCGTCCGCGCCGTCCACGCGCATCACGACCAGGCTCAACGACCGGCCGGAGAGCTCCGCCGGGCTCCACTCCAGTGAGCCGACGCCCTCGCGTACCCAGAAGGGTGCCGACATCGGCGCGGCGGTGCCGGCGCCGGCGGTGGCCGGGTCGAGATCGACCGGCAGCGGGCCCCGGGTGACCGCGACGCGGCGCACGGTGCTGTGCGGGACGTCGGCCAGCCACCGTCGCACCTGGTCGGTCGGGGCGAGGCCGAGGAAGACCTCGCCGTCGTCGTCCCGCGCGCTCAGGTGCAGCCGGGCCTGCCCGGTGCGCGCCACCGGCAGGTCGGCGCGCAGCAACGCGTCCACGTCGGCCACCACCACCGCGCGGGCCGGCGTGCGGACCGGCTCGAACCGGGCGCCGAACCCGCCGTCCGGGTCGGCGTGCCGGGCGGCCAGCCAGAGACCTCCACCCGCCAGCAGCGCCGGAATCCCCAACGCCAGCAGCACCACGCCGGCGATCGTGCGTACGAAACGCATTCGCGTCGTCCCTCTCGGTAGCCAACTACCCGGCCGACCTTACCGACGTGCGTCGGCCGATCGCCGGATATCGGCGGCACCCGTCCGGGACGGCGACCGGCCCGGCGGATCGTTCCGCCGGGCCGGTGAACCGCTCGCGTTCAGGACTTCGCGGCGGGCTCCCGCCGGGTACGCGCGAACGCCAGGCCGCCGAGGGCCAGGCCGCCCAGTCCGGCGACCAGGCCGGCCACGCCGAGGGCGGTGGCGGCACCGGAGCCGTCGTCGTCATCGTCGTCGTCCGGCGCGGCGGCCGGCGCGCTCGCGCCCGGCGACGCGGGCGCCGCGGCGGCGAGCTTGAGCACCGGCGCCGGGTTCTCCGGCTCCTCCGCGCCCGGCGTCGGCTCCTCGATCCACCGGGAGACGTTGCCGTCGGAGTATGTCTGCAGCACCTTGAACACCATCGTGTCGACCTGCGGCAGCGGACCCATCGACACCGGGAACTCCTGGAACTCGCCCGGCTTCACGCCGGCGTTCGGCGCGGCGGTGAAGGTCAGCTTGGAGACCGCCTCGGTGAGCTGGCTGCCGTGCACCTCGATCGGCGGATCGACCTTGCGCTTCTCCACCGCGACCGTCCAGCCCGCCACCGGCATGGTGGAGACCGAGCCGACCGGAGCGTTCTCCGGCAGGTTCACCTCGACCTTGACCGTGGACGCCGTGTCGCTCTCGTTCGGCACCCGGAACGCGAACCGGCCGTAGCCGCCCTGCTTGCCCTCGGCCGGGTTGATCGTGACGTGCGCCGAGGCCGGCCCGGCCACGCCGAGCACGGCCGTGGCGACGGCGGTGAGGGTCAGCGCGGCGACTGTCGCGGAGCGCCGGAGACGGATCATCAGATGGGACCTTCCGTTACTTGATCGGCACGGTGGCGGTCACCGTGGCCTGGTCGATGTCGGTCGTGCGGACGGTGATGCGCAACTGCCAGTCGCCCCGGGCCGGCAGGTTGACCTCACCGGTGGCGTGGTTGTCGCTCAACGGCAGCAGCGGGACGGTGATCGGCTCGATCCCGGCCGACGGCAGCGCGGCGGTGACCTTCCACTCCTGCACCGGCTGAGGGCGGCTGTCCTTGGTGTAGGCGTACAGGTGCATCGAGTTGTTGCCGGTCTCGGCCGGGTCCAGCTGGACCTCCAGCGAGTAGATCGGGCTGCTCAGCGTGGTGGAGAAGTAGCCCTGCTCGGCGCCCGCGACGTCCGCGGCGGCGGTGCGCGCCGGAGTGGTCTGCACGAGCGTCGCCGACACGCCCAGCACCACCGCCGTGATCACCAGCTCGGCCACCACCGCGCGCCGCATCGCGCCCGGCCGGCCGGCGGCGACCCGCCGCCGCACCAGCGCCCGGGAGTACGCGGCCACGCCGATCACCAGCGCGAACAGCACGATCTTGGCGAGCAGGAGCCGGCCGTACGTGGTGTCGAACAGCGCCTGGATGCTGGCCACCTCGATCAGGCCCTGCACGGTGCCGGCCAGCAGCAGCGCGGCCACCGCGAGCGCCGCCCAGCGGGACCAGATCGGCAGGATCGCGTCCAGCTCGCGCTCGTCGGCCCGGCGCAGCAGGAACACCGCGAGCATGACCAGGCCGCCCAGCCACACCGCCATGCCGCCCAGGTGCACCGCGTCCACCACCACCGACACCGCGGGCGCGGGCGAGGCCGCCGCGTGCCCGGCCAGCGGCCAGGTGAACAGCGCCGCGCCGCCGAGGACGGCCAGGATGATCCCGTCGGTACGGCCGATCGGACCGGCGAACAGCGGCCGGAGCAGGAACGCCGCCGCGGCGAGCAGGCCCAGCCGGACCAGGTGCGTGGTGCCGTAGGCGCTGCCCAGCACGTCACCCAGGCCGGAACCGGTCACGTCGAACAGGCCGCCGCCGTTGACGTACGGCACCTGGAGCCACACCTCGGCCAGCGTCGCCGCCGCCAGCAGACCCAGCCCGGTCCAGGCCAGCCGTGCCGGCCCCCGGCGGGACAGCCGGCGGGGCCAGAGCGCGGCCAGCACCAGCGCCGGGCCGACGAGCAGCAGCAGACCGGCGTAGCCGGCGTACTTCGCCACCTTCACCGCGTTCTCGGTGACCGGGTTCGCCCGGTTGTCCGTACCGCTGTCGGTAGGCGGCTCCGACGGCGCGCCGACGGAGTAGGTGAAGGCGCCGGAGACCGGGTGGCTGTCGGCCGAGATGACCCGGTAGCTCACCAGGTAGGTGCCGCGCCCGGCGGAGGGGTCCACCGGGATGGTGACCTCGGCGCCCTGGAACGTCGGCTCACCCCGGTCGGCCCGCGAGCCGTCGGGGGCGATCACCCGCACCTTCCCGGGCACCTTGCGGACGCCCTCACTGAACGTGATCACCACCTGCGCGGGTGCCTCGGGCACCACGGCGGAGGCGGCCGGGCTGCTGCTCACCAGCACCGCGTGGGCGGCGGCCGGGGTGGCCGGGACGAGCAGCAGGGCGACCAGCAGGAGCAGCAGCCCGGCGACGGCCCCGGAACGGGCGGCGACGGCCCGGGACGGGCGGCGTACGGCAGCAGTCATGACCGCCATGGTTCCCGAACCGGGGCGGGTCCGGCGAGCCGGTCTCCCGCGGGCGTGACCGAGCGCCCACCCGGTGCGGCGGCGCGCGCCACGCCGGGCCTGCTCGGAGGTCATGGGAAGGTAGTCGGACGGCGGGCGGAAAAAGTTCCCGGCGTGTGCGGGACCACGGAATGGGTCGAAGGACCCTGTCCCCTCCAGGTACGCCGCGTAACCTCGGGTGACGTGATCCCCGGCCCGCGCGACACCGCCGCCGACCGCCCCGAGTCGGCGCCCGACGCTGCCCGGGACGCGGCCACCGGCTGGGCGCTGGCCGCCCGCGACGGGAACCGCGACGCGCAGGCCGCATTCGTCCGGGCCACCCAGGCCGAGGTGTGGCGCTTCGCCGCCGCGCTCGTCGACCCGGACAGCGCGGACGACCTGACCCAGGAGACGTACCTGCGGGCGTTCCGGGCGCTGTCCGGCTTCGAGGGGCGCTCCAGCGTGCGTACCTGGCTGCTCGGGATCGCCCGGCGGGCCTGCGCCGACCACCTGCGGACTGTGGTGCGCCGCCGCCGGCTCGACGCGCGGCTCGCCGCCCAGGCCGCCACCGACCGCCCGTACCCCGACCCGGCCGGCCAGCTCGGCGCCACCGACCTGGTCCGCCGACTACCAGCCGAGCGGCGCTCCGCGTTCGTGCTCACCCAGCTGCTCGGCCTGTCGTACGCCGAGGCCGCCGACGTGGAGGGGGTGCCGGTGGGCACGATCCGCTCCCGGGTGGCCCGAGCCCGCGACGAACTGGTCGACGCCGTCGGCGACACGCTGGCCGGATAGCGGGAACCTTTCGTGGCGCTCGGACGACGAATGACTGTGACCCCCTCCCCCTCCCGGGCCGGCCGCTGGCAGGCCCTGCGGCCCTGGCTCGGCGTCGCGGCCCGCCTCGGGCTCGCCGCCGTGTGGCTGATCGCCGGCGGCACCAAGGTCGGTGACCTGGCCGCCTCCGGCCGGGCCGTGAACGCCTACCAGGTCATGCCGTACGACGTGGCCACCGTGATCGGCGCGGCGCTGCCGTTCGTCGAGCTGGCCCTGGGCCTGCTCCTGCTCGCCGGGCTCGCCACCCGGATCAGCGCGGGCGTGTCCGCGGCGCTGCTCGTGGTCTTCATCGCCGGCATCGCCTCGGCCTGGGCCCGGGGCCTGGCCATCGACTGCGGGTGTTTCGGCAGCGGCGGGCAGCTCGCCGCCGGCCAGACACCCAGCTACCTCCCGGAGATCCTCCGGGACCTCGGGTTCCTGGTACTCGCCGGGTTCCTGCTGATCTGGCCCCGCACCCCGTTCTCCGTGGACGGGTGGCTGGCGGGCGACGACACCGTGGAGGACACCGATGAGTAGTCGCAAGGGGCGGCGGGACGCGGCCCGGGTCGTACGCGAGCAGATCGCCCGGGAGAAGCGGCGCAAGCGCACGCTCTGGACCTCGATCGCCGCGGTGCTGGTGCTCGTCATCGCCGGTGGCATCGGCTGGGCCGTCTACTCCAGCCAGAAGTCCGACGAGTTCACCGCCCCGCCCGGGGCCAACGACGCCGGCACCGGCATCGTGCTCGGCACCGGACCGGTCACCATCGACCTGTACGAGGACTACCTCTGCCCGGCCTGCAAGCAGTTCCAGCAGATCAACGGCGAGACGCTCAACCAGCTCGTCAACGAGGGCAAGGCGAAACTGGTGTTCCACCCGGTCGCATTCCTGAACCGCTTCTCCACCACCGAATACTCCACCCGCTCCTCGGCCGCCTCCGGCTGCGCCGCCCAGGGCGGCAAGTTCCGCGAGTTCACCGACCAGCTCTTCGCCAAGCAGCCGGCGGAGGGCGGCGCCGGGCTCAGCAACGACGAACTCGTCGACATCGGCGCGGGCGTCGGCCTCAACCGCGACGAGTTCGCCTCCTGCGTCTCCGACGGCACGTACCGGTCGTGGACCGAGCACGTCACCGACGAGGCGAGCAAGTCCGGCGTGACCGGCACCCCGACCATCAAGGTCAACGGCAGTGAGCTCCAGGACCGCAGCCCCGAGGGGATCAAGTCGGCGGTGGAGGCGGCCGGCAAGTGATCGCACCCCTGCGCCGGGCCGCGCTGGTGCTCGCCGTCGCGGCCACCGCCCTGCTCACACTCGCCGCGCCGGCCGCCGCACACGGCGCGGACGCGCCCGACGGCACCGACTACCGCGCCACCATCAGCGGCGTCGACCCGGACCGCCCCGGGCTCACCGCCCGCATGGTGGAGGCCGGCGCGCGGCTGGAGCTGACGAACGACACCGGCGCCGACGTCACGGTGCTCGGCTACTCCGGTGAGCCGTACCTGCGCATCGGCCCCGACGGCGTGTACGAGAACACCCGCTCCCCCGCCACGTACCTGAACCGGACGCTGGCCGGGGAGACCCGGCTGCCCGCCGAGGCGAACCCGGCCGCCGCGCCCGACTGGCGGCGGATCGACGACGGACCCACCGCCCGCTGGCACGACCAGCGCACGCTGTGGCGGGAGGACGCTCCGCCGGCCGCCGTCGCCGCCGCCCCGGACCGGGAACACCGGGTACGCGACTGGACCGTCCCGCTGCGCGCCGGTGACGCCACCGGAGCCGTACGCGGCACGCTGGACTGGGTGCCGCCACCCGACCCGTACCCCTGGTGGGTGGCCGCCACGCTGGGCTTCCTGCTGATCGGCGCGGCGGGGCTGGCGCCGGGCGGCACCGCCGCCGGGGTACGGGCGCTGCGCGCGGTGGGCGCGCTGCTCGCCCTGGGCGGCGCCGCCACGGTGGCGCTCACCGTGGCCCGCGCGCTGGACACCGGCTCCCCCGGCCTCGGCGGAACGCTCGCCGAGCTGGTCACCGGCCAGGTGTGGACGCTGCTCACCGGGCTCGGGGCGCTCGCCGCCGGCGGGTACGCGCTGGCCCGCCGCCCGGCCGCCGACTTCGTGCTGGCGCTCGCCGGCGCCTGCCTCACGCTGTTCGCCGGAGTGACGAACCTGGCCGCGCTGTCCCGCTCGATCCCGCCGGCCGCCGGCCCGGCCGTGCTGGTCCGGGTGCTCGTGGTGGTCGGCCTGGCGACAGGCGCCGGCGCGGTGGCGGCAGGACTGCTGCGCCTGCGCACCGCCGCGAGGGCAGCCCGCGCCACCCCCCACCC
>NZ_RCVK01000292.1:0-405 GCF_003667485.1 Micromonospora sp. BL1 | reverse complement strand
CCCCGGCCCCCACCAAGAGGGCCGGGGCAGCACCCGTCCCCCCGGCCCCCCCTCCGCGATCTTGCACTCGCTGTCCCCGACGTGCCCTATTCGTCCCCATTTGGGAGGGCCGCAATCGCAAGATCGCGGCAGTGGCCCGGTGGCGTGGGCGAGAGCCCGGGTTGACTGACCTGCGGCGCCGAGCGCTGTCCGTCTCGCGAGACGGTTGTTTCGCACGGTGGGACGGGCCGAGATCTTGGTAGGAAAGGGCCCTTCTGGGGGCCGTTTGGTACCAAGATCGCGCGGCATCGGCCCCCTGGTGCTCGCCGTCTCTGCGTCGATCATGAGGTTGACGGGGAGAAAGCGGGCACATCGCGCGGTTAACTTCATGATCGACGGGCTGGGCTGGGCTGGGCTGGGCTGGGC
>NZ_RCVK01000031.1:0-405 GCF_003667485.1 Micromonospora sp. BL1 | reverse complement strand
GTATATTTCATCTTTAGCAATGACATGAAAAAATAACCGCGCCGTGATTTTAATCAGTAAGGCGCCATCCTTTATTCGGTACATTTTTATACCACTTTTGTGGTTCTTATTTTTACTCTGGGTGTCGATAAGACAGGGGAAACAATGCTAACAGTTATAGAGCTCCTTATCGGAGTCGTCGTTATTGTGGGTGTAGCGCGCTACATCATTAAGTGATATTCCGCCACTGGCGTTTTATTTGTCGGCGGTCTGGCTCTGCTTATTATCAGCGCGCTGATGGGGCATAAGGTATTACCTGCCAGCGAAACCAGTACCGGCTATACCGCAACAGATATTGTTGAATACATCAAAATTTTGCTTATGAGTCGCGGCGGCGATCTTGGCATGATGATCATGATGCTGTGC
>NZ_RCVK01000116.1:0-405 GCF_003667485.1 Micromonospora sp. BL1 | reverse complement strand
CCCAGTACCGCTTGCGCGCGTCCCCGCCGACGGCGCTGTCCCGGACCAGGCCGAACCCGGCGAGGTGGCGCAGGTGCCAGCTGGTCACCGACGGGGAGGCGCCGACGTGCTCGGACAGCTCGGTCGCCGTCGCGGCGCCGTGCCGCTGGAGCCTCGACAGGATGGCCAGCCGGACCGGATGGGACAGCGCGCGCATCGCCGTGGGCTCGGTGAGTTCGAGGTCACCGTACGGGTTTCTCCCGGTGTCGTCCTCGGCGTTTCTGAGAGACATGTCTCGAGAGTACTCTCTCAGAATTTTCCGGACAACCGGCAGGAGGCGAGAAACTCGGCCGGGCCACGACACGACGAAGGCCCCGGAGCGAACTCCGGGGCCTTCGTCACGAGTAGCGGGGACAGGATTTGAAC
>NZ_RCVK01000302.1:0-406 GCF_003667485.1 Micromonospora sp. BL1 | reverse complement strand
CGCAGCGCGCCGGCCATCGCCTGCGTCCGCTCGCCGGTGGCGACCCGCTCGCGGGCGTAGTACGGCATCGAGCGCCGCAGGTACCAGCGCAGCGCCAGCGCGTACGCGGGCGCGGCCACCAGCCCGGCGAGGCCGAGCCGCCAGTCCAGCGCGACCAGCCCGAACACGGTGAGCACGACGGACAGCAGCGCGCCGACGAACGCCGGGCCGCTCACCGCGATCACGTTCGTCACCACCGCCACGTCGTCGCCGACGCGGGCCAGCAGGTCGCCGGTGCCGGCCCGCTCCAGCGTCGCCGACGGCAGGTGCAGCGCCCGGTCGAGGACGCGCTCGCGCAGCCGGGCCAGCACCGTCTCGCCGAGCCGGGACGCGAGCGCGGCGCCGAGCGCGGTGAGCAGGCCGGTGA
>NZ_RCVK01000009.1:0-407 GCF_003667485.1 Micromonospora sp. BL1 | reverse complement strand
AGCCTGGTGTTGACTCATCAGGAATTTGATTTAATCAATGCATTTCTTTTAACCTTTGTGGAAGAATTCAACGTCTTTGTCGATAGGGGTGAATTTTCGACACTACCTAATAAAAATGTTCCGAAAGCAAAGGCATTGACCAAAGCCTACGCACAACAACATCCCGAAGCAAAAGCTGTCTGTGACAAGCTGATTATGCAGTTTGATGTAGCGATAGAAAGCGGCAATGATGTGGAATTTACGTAAGAAGAAAAATTTTTTATTGAAATTGTCAGAAAAAAGCGAACAACAAACAGTATAAAGATGAAGATTGACAAATACACCATAGCGGCCGAGTTAGAGAAATTCGTAAAGGAGAAAGGAGTCTCCTTTATAGAAGATTTTCCAGCCATTCCCCAAGATATGCT
>NZ_RCVK01000358.1:0-413 GCF_003667485.1 Micromonospora sp. BL1 | reverse complement strand
AGAGGCCAGCCGGGCGAGGATATCGTCCACGTCAGAGGGTCGGCTATGCAGGTAACGTGCCATCACATGGACTAACACTGAGGCGACGTGAGGGTCGGCTTCGGCTGCGAGCCGGCTCTCTACCTGGGAAAGAAGTTCGTCCGGCTCGGTGAAGATCAGGCCAATGGCGGTCGTGCTGAGGTATCGATACGTCCACTCGCTGCTGTCGAGATGGCAGAGCAGACGTGCACGTAGCTGATTACCGTGTGCGCGCTGCCACTCGGGTCTCGTGGCAAGAGTGCGCGCAGCGCTCAGCGCTTCGGTCTCGGGTGTGCACGACCAACTCGCGAACCGGTTGTTGCTGACGCCGGGCTGACTTCCGGCGGGGCTGGGCTTCGGCATGGCCGCCTCGACGGCCTCGAAGACTTGTCGAC
>NZ_RCVK01000010.1:0-413 GCF_003667485.1 Micromonospora sp. BL1 | reverse complement strand
CATGCGCGTCGGCCCGGGCCTCCACCCGGCGGGAGACCAGCGCCTGGACCGGCGCGGCGACCAGCCCGACGACCGTGACCAGCGCGATCAGCAGCGGGACGGCGCGCGGCTCGGCCACGGAGTCCACCCCGGCCAGCCGCAGCAGCGGCGCCCAGGAACCGATCAGGTAGAGCGCGACCACCGCGGCGGCGGCGCCCAGCGCCCCGGTCAGGGTGCCGACCCAGACGTCCCGGTCCTTCGCGTGCCCCAGCTCGTGCGCGACCACGCTGGTCACCTCGGCCGGGGTCGCCTCGCGCAGCAGGGTGTCGTAGACCACCACCCGCCGGGTCGGCCCCAGCCCCGAGACGTACGCGTTGACGGCCTTCGTCCGCCGGGACGCGTCGGCGACCAGCACGTCGCGCACCGGCACACCG
>NZ_RCVK01000011.1:0-414 GCF_003667485.1 Micromonospora sp. BL1 | reverse complement strand
TTCCACTGGACGAGGGGCGGCCGCCGCGCGGGCGGGCGGTTTGTCAGGGCGCGACGAGAAGGCGGCCCAGGCGGCCTGCCTGATTGGGTACGGGTGTGGGGCCGGGCAGCTTCGGATGTGACGCCGACGCGGGGTCAGGTGGTCTGGCCCCCATCGACGACCAAGGCGTGCCCGACCGCGAACGACGCTGCATCCGCAGCATTCGTTACGAAGGGTCTGCGAACGTCATTCACGGACCGACATTCCGCCAAAGTGCAGACAGCCGACGGCCCATATAACGCCGAGCCTGAGGGACGAAATATAGGGAAGGATTGAGCACCAGGAAAGCTAAGGCCAGATATACATTAATCGGTGCGAGCACGACGGACAGGCCGGCGGTGATGACCCCGGGCACGCTTTGCCGCGGTCCGTGGG
>NZ_RCVK01000012.1:0-352 GCF_003667485.1 Micromonospora sp. BL1 | reverse complement strand
ATGATCTTCGGATCTTCACGCTCCTCGACGCGGACGTCGCCGGCGGCGTACATGACTACTCCACGCATCGGGTGTTTCTCCTTGCTCTGTTGGTGCCTGCGGCGCCGAGCCGTGTCTCGAAAGCCGCAGCATCCCCGTCATCCCGACCCAAGAAACTCCTGCCGCCAGCCCCACTGGGAGGGCGTAACAGGACCCCTCAGGCGTCTTCCTGCGCTGCCCCCGCCCGATGCCATGCCCGCTCGCGGCTCACCAGCCACTTTGGGTGGCGCGGCCGGTCGTCTCGCCAGCCGGACATTGGCGCAGCGGGCGGCGGCGGTTGGCCAAGATCGGACCGCAGGTCCTTGCGTGAGCC
>NZ_RCVK01000345.1:0-419 GCF_003667485.1 Micromonospora sp. BL1 | reverse complement strand
CCGAACGCGCTGCCCACCACGTCGCTGAACCCCGAACCGGTCACGTCGGACAGCCCGCCGCCGGCCGTGTACGGCACCTGCAACCACAGGTCGGCCAGGGTGGCCACGACCAGCAGGCCCAGCCCCGCCCAGGCCAGCCGGACCGGTCCGCGTCGGGGCAGCCGGCGCGGCCAGAGCGCGGCGAGCACCAGCGCCGGGCCGACCAGCAGCAGCAGTCCGGCGTAGCCGAGGTACTTCGCCACCTTCACGGCGTTCCCCACCACCGGGTCGGCGCGGTTGTCCGAGCCGGTGTCGACCGGCGGCGGCGACGGCGCGCCCACCGAGTAGGTGAACGCGCCGGAGACCGGGTGGCTGTCGGCGGAGATCACCCGGTAGCTCACCAGGTAGGTGCCGCGCACGCCGGAGGGGTCGACCGGGAT
>NZ_RCVK01000248.1:0-41258 GCF_003667485.1 Micromonospora sp. BL1 | reverse complement strand
GTTCGGGGCCGACCCGGGCTTCGGGTACTCCAGGAAGGCGTCCTCATCGGACTCGTACCGGTACACCATGTGGCATAGAGTAGGACTGATTGTCCCTTTCAGGGGTAATATCGGGAAAATCTGGCGGAGTGGCGTGCGACCCCGCCCGTGACACCGTCGCCGGAACCGCTCCGCCCCGGTGCGAGAATGCGGGCGTGACCGGCGACCACTACTTCACCGCTGAACCCTCGACCCCGGCCCGCCCGCGCGAGGTCGAGTTCACAGTCGCCGGGCGCGACTACACGCTCGCCTCGGCCGGCGGCGTCTTCTCCGCCGACCGGCTCGACCCGGGCACCGCCGTGCTGCTGCGCAAGGCCGACCTGCCGGCCGCCGACGTCACCGGCGCGCTGCTCGACATCGGCTGCGGCTTCGGCCCGATCACCTGCGTCCTGGCCACCACCGCGCCGAAGGCGACCGTCTGGGCGGTGGACGTCAACGAGCGCGCCCGCGCCCTCACCACCGCCAACGCGGCCCGGGTCGGCGCCGCCGACCGGGTACGCGCCGTCGCGCCCGACGAGCTGCCCGACGACGTCACCTTCACCCAGATCTGGTCCAACCCGCCGATCCACATCGGCAAGGCGGAGCTGCACGGCCTGCTGCTGCGCTGGCTGCCCCGGCTCGCCCCGGACGGCGTGGCCTGGCTCGTCGTCGCCCGGCACCTCGGCGGCGACTCGCTGCACCGCTGGCTCGTCGAGCAGGGCTGGTCCGTCGAGCGGCACGCCAGCCAGAAGGGCTACCGGGTGCTGCGGGTCACCCGGTAATCCGGTGTCGTCCACCGCCCCGGCTCGGGCAGGATGCCCGCGTGGGATACGTGGACGTGGCAGGAGCCGGGCACATCCTCCCGGACGGGCGTGAGCTGTTCAGCGACGTCTCGTTCCGGGTCGGTGAGGGTGCCAAGGTGGCGCTGGTCGGCCCGAACGGCGCCGGCAAGACCACGCTGCTGCGGATGGTCGCCGGTGACCTGCCGGTGAAGACCGGCGCGATCGCCCGCTCCGGCGGGCTCGGCGTCATGCGGCAGTTCATCGGCATGATCGGCGACGAGTCCACGCTCGCCGACCTGGCCCTGTCGCTCGCGCCGCCGGCGCTGCGCGACGCCGGCCGGCGGCTCGCCGAGACCGAGGCGGCCATGCGGGCGGCCGAGGTCCGCGGCAAGTACAGCTCCGCCGCCGCCAAGACCCAGCTCGCGTACGCCGAGGCGCTCGCCGCCTGGGGCGAGACCGGCGGGTACGACGCGGAGGTGCTCTTCGACACCGTCGCCACCATCGTGCTCGACCTGCCCTGGGACAGCGCCCGGGAACGGCCGGTCCGCACGCTCTCCGGCGGCCAGCAGAAGCGCTTCGCGCTGGAGCTGCTGCTGCGCGGCCCGGACGAGGTGCTGCTGCTCGACGAGCCGGACAACTTCCTCGACGTACCCGGCAAACGCTGGCTGGAGGCGCGGCTGCGCGAGTCGGGCAAGTCCGTGCTCTACGTCTCGCACGACCGGGAACTGCTGGCGCAGACCGCCGACCGGGTCGTCGCGGTGGAGGGCGGCAGCGCCTGGGTGCACCCGGGCGGATTCGCGAGCTGGCACGACGCCCGGGTGGCCCGGCACGCCCGCCTCGACGAGCTGCGCAAACGCTGGGACGAGGAACACCAGAAGCTGCGCGAGCTGATGCTGATGTACAAGCAGAAGGCCGCGTACAACGACGGGATGGCCTCCCGCTACCAGGCCGCGCAGACCCGGTTGCGCAAGTTCGAGGAGGCCGGGCCGCCGCCCGTACCCCCGAAGGACCAGGACATCCGGATGCGCCTGACCGGCGGGCGGACCGGCAAACGCGCGGTGATCGCCGAGCAGCTGGAGCTGGACGGCCTGACGTACCCGTTCGACCTGGAACTCTGGTACGGCGACCGGGTCGCGGTGCTGGGCGCGAACGGCACCGGCAAGTCGCACTTCCTGCGCCTGCTGGCCCGGGGCGGCACCGATCCGGAGCCGGGCAACACCCCCGTCGACGGCGCCGCCGCGCTCGCGCCCGTCGCGCACGGCGGCATGGTCCGGCTCGGCGCCCGGGTCCGGCCCGGGCACTTCTCGCAGACCCACGACCGGCCCGAGCTGACGGCCAGGACGCTCGTCGAGGTGCTGTGGCGCGGCGACGACCACCGCGCCGGCATGGACCGGCACGCGGCCATGGCGGCGCTGTCCCGGTACGAGCTGGCCGGTCAGGGCGACCAGCGGTTCGGCACGCTCTCCGGCGGGCAGCAGGCCCGGTTCCTGGTGCTGCTGCTGGAGCTGTCCGGGGCGACGCTGCTGCTGCTCGACGAGCCCACCGACAACCTCGACCTGGCCTCGGCCGAGGCGCTGGAGGCCGGACTGACCGCGTTCGAGGGGACGGTGGTCGCTGTCACCCACGACCGGTGGTTCACCCGTACCTTCGACCGGTTCGTGCTGTTCCGCGGCGACGGCGACGTGGTCGAGACGCCGGAGCCGGTCTGGGACGTGGGGTGATCGACCAGGACGTGGTCGACCGGCTGTGCGCGGTCGACGGGGTGGTCGCGGTGGCGCTCGGCGGCAGCCGCGCCCGCGGCGATCACCGGCCCGACTCCGACTGGGACCTGGGCCTCTACTACCGGGGTACGCCCGACCTGGCCGGGCTGCGCGCGGTGGCCGCCTCCATCGCCGACGGGCCGGTGGACCTCACCGCCCCGGGCGGCTGGGGACCGTGGGTCGACGGTGGCGGCTGGCTGCGCGTCGGCGGGGTCGCCGTGGACTGGATCTACCGGGACCTGGACCGGGTGCACCGGGTCTGGGCGGACTGCCGGGCCGGCCGCTACACGGTCGAGGCGCAGGCCGGGCACCCGCTCGGCTTCTACTCCCACGCGTACGCCGGGGAGGTGGCGCTCGGACGGGTGCTCGGCGACCCGACCGGCGAGTTGACCGCGCTGCGCGCCGAGACCGTCGACTACCCGCCCGCGCTCGGCGCCGCGCTGGTCGGCGGTGGCTGGGAGACCGGACTGTTGCTCGACGGCGCGGCCAAGGGCGCGGCCGCGGGCGACGCCGGCTACGTGGCGGGCTGCCTGTTCCGGGTGGTCGGGGTGCTGGTCCACGCGCTGCACGGCCGGGCCGGACGGTGGCTGGTGAACGAGAAGGGCATGATCGCCTCCGCCGGGCGCCTGCCGGGTGCGCCGCCGGACTTCGCCGAGCGGGCGCAGGCGCTGCTGGGCGCGGTGGGGCGTACCCCCGAGGAGTTGGCGGCGACCATCGGTGACGCCCGGGTGCTGGCCGCCGCTCTCCGGGTGACACCCGGGGAGCGGGCATAGGGTGGATCTCGTGAGTGAGATGACCTATCGCCGGCTGGGCGACTCCGGGCTCGTGGTGTCAGTGGTCGGTATCGGCTGCAACAACTTCGGCCGCAAACTCGACCTCGACGGCACCCGCGCGGTGGTGGACGCAGCGCTCGACGCCGGGATCAACTTCTTCGACACCGCCGACATCTACGGCGAGCCGCAGGGCGCCTCCGAGGAACTGCTCGGCCAGGCGCTCAAGGGCCGCCGCGACGACGTGGTGGTGGCCACCAAGTTCGGCATGGACATGAACGGCGCGAACGGGCCCGACCACGGCGCCCGGGGCGCCCGCCGCTACATCGCCCGCGCCGTCGAGGCGTCGCTGCGCCGGCTCGGCACCGACCACATCGACCTGTACCAGATGCACGAGCCCGACCCGGGCACCCCGATCGACGAGACGCTCGCCGCGCTGGACGACCTGGTGACCGCCGGCAAGGTGCGCTACCTGGGCAACTCCAACTTCGCCGGCTGGCAGATCGCCGACGCCGACTGGACCGCGTCGTCGCAGGGGCGTACCCGGTTCATCTCCGCGCAGAACCACTACTCGCTGGTGGAACGCGGGGTGGAGGACGAGGTGATCCCGGCCTGCGAGCGGTTCGGCCTCGGCATGCTGCCGTTCTTCCCGCTCGCCAACGGGCTGCTCACCGGCAAGTACAAGCGGGGCGAGGCACCCCCGGCGGGCAGCCGCCTGGCCGGTGGCGGCCGGTACGCCGAGCGGCTGGCCGCCGCGCGCTGGGACGTCATCGAGGCGATCGAGGCGTACGCGGCCGAGCGCGGGATCAGCATGCTCCAGGTGGCCATCGGTGGACTGGCGGCCCGTCCCGCGGTGACCTCGGTGATCGCCGGGGCGACCACTCCCGAGCAGGTGAAGGCCAACGCCGACGCCGGTACATGGCAGCCCAGCGACGAGGACCTGGACGCCCTGGACGCCATCCTCTGACGTCCCCGCCGGTGCCGACGCACCCTCCCGCGCGTCGGGCGTCCGCTCGCGCCTCGCAGGTGCGCCCGCTCGTCGGCGTGTGAGCGTCAGGGCTCGCCCCGCGCGGCGGGCGTGCGCCCACCGTGGCCCGCCCGCGCGGAGGCACCCATGGCGGTCCACTCAGAGGCAGCGCTCACGATGGGTGGAACGGTATGGGTGTCAAAAGGGCCTTGAGACACCTATGGCGTTCCACTCCTCGCCAGATTCAGCCGCGAGTGGAACGCCATAGGTGTCTGCGGCGGCCTCCTGACGCCCGTGGTGTCTCGGGCGACCCGGCCCGGCCCGGACCGACCGGCCAGGCACCGGGTGGCGGTGGCCGGGCCGGGGGTGCAGCGGGGCGAGCGGGCTGCGGGCGGCGGGCGGCGGGCACGGGTCAGTGGTGCGCCTCGGCGGCGCGACGTTCCGCCAGGGCCTGGCGTACCAGGGCCACTGTGGCGTCAGGACGGCGGAGCACGTCGTCGGCGGTGAACCGCAGCACGACCCACCCGGCGGCGCGGAGCGCGTTCAGGCGTGCCACGTCCCGCCGGAAGTGAGCCCGTTCGCGGTGGTGGTCGCCGTCGTACTCGACCGCGAGGCGCAGAGCGGGCCAGGCCAGGTCCACCCGGGCCACGAAGCGCCCGCCGGCGCGTACCTCGTGCTGGGCGGTGAGCGGGCCGAGGCCGGCGTCGAGCAGGAGCAGCCGCAGCCGCGTCTCCATCGGGGACTCGCTCAGCGGCTCGGCCAGCGCCAGCACCTCGCGCAGCAGTGGAGCGCCCGGCCAGCCCGGCCGGTCGGCGGCGTAGGCCCGCAGGACGGGCAGCTCCACGACCCGGCGGCGCAGCAGCGCGTCGACGGCGACCAGCGCCTCGGTGAGTGGGCCCTGCCGACCCAGGTCGAACGCGGTACGCAGCGGGGTGGTGACCGGCAGTCCGCCGGCGAGGGTGCGGTCCCGATCGGGCAGCGGTGACCGGACCACCCGCATCCGTGGGTGCGGTCGCAGTCGCGCGGCCGCCGGCAGCAGCACCGTCACCGGTGCGTCGCGGGTGAGCACGTCCGCACCGGACAACCAGGCGGCGCTGCGTCCCGCCAGCACGGCACCCGGCGGCAGGCGCAACGCTACCGCCTCGCACCACATCCGGTGGTCGTCGGCGCGGTGTCCGTCCCGGTGCACGTACACGTCCGGGAGCAGGCGGATCCACGTCGGCCCGCGCAGCATCGTCCAGGTGAGCAGCCCTTCGGAGACGGCACGGCCGCCCCGGAACGGCACTGTCGCCAGGCGGCGCGGGACACGGGCGGGAACGGACATCCCGGCAGCGTGTCGTGACGGGACGGTCACCCGCTGCCCCGATCCGGCGGACGGCTGGTTCCTGGGAAAAACCTCACCCGGGCTTCCGTCCGGGCGGGAGGCGTCGTACGGTAGGCCGCAAGTGACCCACGGGAGCCCGGTGCGGACCGGGCTGAGAGGGGGGCTGGGAGCCCCCGACCGTCGAACCTGATCCGGGTAATGCCGGCGCAGGGAGGAGCGTTGCCGTGCTGTCCCTGGGACGACTGCATCTCATCACCGACACCCGGCCGGGGCGTGACCCGCTCGCCGTGCTGCGTGCCGTGCTGCCCGTGGCGGGCGCCGACCTCGTCGTGCAGGTGCGAGTGGAGGACGACGCCACCGACCGGGAGGCGTACGAGCTGGCGTGCCGCGTGACCGAGGCGTGCCGGCCGTACGGGGCACGGTGCCTGGTCAACGACCGGCTGCACGTGGCGCTCGCGGTGGACGCCGCCGGTGGGCACGTCGGCGCGGACGACCTGCCGGTGGCCGCCGCGCGCCGGGTGCTCGGCCCGGACGCCGTGCTCGGCGCGACCGCCCGCGAACCGGTAAGCGCCGGCGCGGCGGTGGACGCGGGCGCGAGCTACCTGGGCGTGGGCCCGTGCCACGCCACCACCACCACCAAGCCCGGCCTGCCGGATCCGATCGGCCCCGAGGGGATACGCGCGGTCGCCGAGGCGGTGAGCGTGCCGGTGATCGCGATCGGCGGGGTGACCGCCGCGACCGTGCCGGCGCTGCGGGCCGCCGGGGCGTACGGGGTGGCGGTGGTCGGGGCGCTCAGCCTGGCCGCCGATCCCGCGCACGCCACCGCCGAGCTGCTGCGGGCGCTGACGCGATGAGCCCGGCCGACGTGGCGGTGGTGGGCGCCGGGCCGGTGGGACTCGCGATCGCGTGGCGGTGCGCGCAACGTGGACTGCGCGTGGTGGTGCACGACGACCGGCCGGGGTCGGGCGCGTCCTCGGTGGCCGCCGGGATGCTGTCGCCGGTCGCCGAGGCGTACTTCGGTGAGCACGAGCTGACCGCGCTGCTCGTCGAGTCGGCCGCCCGCTGGCCCGGCTTCGCCGCCGAACTGGCCGGGGCGAGCGGCGTCGACGTCGGCCACCGCACCGAGGGCACGCTCGTCGTCGGGCTCACCGCCGACGACCTGGCCGAGGCGGGGCGGCTGTGGTCGTACCAACGGGGGTTGGGACTGCCGATCACGCCGTTGCGTCCCTCGGAGCTGCGCGACCGCGAGCCGGCGTTGGCGCCGCGCGTGCGCGGCGGCGCTGTCGCGCCCGGTGACCACCAGGTCGACCCGCGGCGGCTGGTCGCCGCGTTGCGCACGGCCGCCGAGCGCGCCGGCGTGGAGCTGCGCCCGGCCCGCGTCGGCGCGTTGTCCGAGGTGGACGCGCGGGTCACTGTGGTCGCGGCGGGCTGCGGCGCGGCGGCGCTGACCGGCCTGCCGGTCCGGCCGGTGAAGGGCCAGGTGCTGCGGCTGCGCGCGCCCGGTGGCGGTCCGCCGGGCTTCCGGCACGTGATCCGGGGGTACGCGGACAGCGAGTCGGTCTACCTGGTGCCCCGGGACAGCGGCGAGGTCGTGGTCGGGGCGACGGTCGAGGAGCGCGCGGACACCGCTGTCACCGCCGGTGGCGTGCTGACACTGCTGCGCGCCGCCGCCGAGCTGGTGCCGGAACTGGTCGAGTACGAGCTGGTGGAGGCCGTCGCAGGGCTGCGCCCCGGTACGCCGGACAACGCGCCGATCATCGGGCCGCTGCCCGGGCAGGCGGACGTGCTCGCCGCGACCGGGCACCACCGGCACGGCATCGTGCTCACCCCGGTCACCGCCGACCTGGTCACCGAGCTGATCGTCAGCGGCGAGCCGGACCCCGCGCTCGCCCCCTTCACCCCGGACCGCTTCGGGAAGGAGCGCACGTGGAACTGATCGTCAACGGCACCGGCCGGACGCTGCCCGAGGGCGTCACAGTCGCCGAGGTGGTCCGCACCGTCACCGACCGGGAGCGCGGGCTCGCGGTCGCGGTGAACGGCGAGGTGGTGCCGCGCGGCGGCTGGTCGGCGAGCGTGCTGCGCGACGGCGACCGCGTCGAGGTGCTCAGCGCCACCCAGGGCGGGTGAGCGTCATGTCCACGTTGGAGATCGGCGGGGTCACGTTCGGCTCCCGGCTCGTCCTCGGCACCGGCGGCGCGGCCAACCTGCACGTGCTGGAGCAGGCGATCCGCGCCTCCGGCACCGAGCTGGTGACGCTGGCGCTGCGCCGGGTGGACACCACGCCCGGCGGGTCGGGCGGCCTGCTCGACCTGGTGGAGCGGTGCGGCGTACGGCTGCTGCCGAACACGGCCGGCTGCCGGACCGCCGTCGAGGCGGTGAAGACGGCGCACCTGGCCCGGGAGGCGTTCGACACCGACTGGGTGAAGCTGGAGGTGATCGGCGACGAGCGCACGCTCCTGCCCGACGGGGTGGAGCTGCTGCGCGCCGCCGAGGAGCTGGTGGCGGACGGGTTCACGGTGCTGCCGTACACCTCGGACGATCCGGTGCTGGCCCGGCGGCTGGCCGACGTGGGGTGTGCGGCGGTGATGCCGGCCGGGTCGCCGATCGGCTCCGGGCTGGGCATCGGCAACCCGCACCACATCCGGCTGATCCGGCAGGCCGTCGACGTGCCGGTGGTGCTCGACGCGGGCATCGGCACCGCCTCCGACGCCGCGCTCGCGATGGAGCTGGGCTGCGACGCGGTGCTGCTGGCGAGCGCCGTGACCAGGGCCGCCGACCCGGTGGCGATGGCCACCGCGATGCGGTACGCGGTCGAGGCGGGCCGCCTGGCGTACGGCGCGGGCCGCATCGCCCGCCGCTTCCACGCCCTGGCGTCCACCCCGGACGACGGCCGGCCCGACCTGTGACCGCTTCACGCGTCACCGTTCCCGGCGATCTTGGTACGCGCGCGCCCCTGGACAGGCGGCCGGGTACCAAGATCGACGCTGGCCCGACCGGGGTCGTCGTGCTGACCGATCGGCGGGTGGCTCGGGGGGCGCTCGTCGACGTGGTGGCGGGTGCCGTCGATGGGGGAGTGCGGTGGGTGGTGCTGCGGGAGAAGGACCTGCCCCGCGCCGACCGCCTCGCGCTCGCCGCCGACCTGCGCGCGATCCTCGCCGAGGCAGGCGGCACGCTCGTCGTCGCCGGACCCGATCCGCTCGACGGGGACGCGGTGCACCTGCCCGCCGCCGGCCCGTACCCGCCGCCCGCCGTCGGACTGGTCGGCCGTTCCTGCCACGACACCGCCGAGCTGGCCCGGCTCACCACCGAGCACTACGCGACGCTGTCCCCGGTCTACGAGACGAGGACGAAGCCCGGCTACGGCCCGGCGCTGCGGCCGGCCGGACTCGCCGCGCTGGTGACAGCCAGCCCGGTCCCGGTGCTCGCCCTCGGCGGCATCGAAACCCCGGCCCAGGTTCACGCATGCGTAGCGGCGGGCGCCACAGGAGTAGCAGTGCTCGGCGCGATCATGCGCGCGAACGACCCCACCGAAACCGCCACCACGCTGGGCAGAGCCTTCCAGGAGGCGGCCACCCGTATGGCGCGCACCCACCCCGCGCGATCCGACGAAGGCCCGCACGCGACAGGGCTGCGGCCGACCGTGCCCACGGAGGGATCAAGCCTGACCGCCCGGAGTGGGCACGGTCGGCCGCAGCCCTCCACCGCAACTACCGGAGAACACCAGTGACGCCGAAAACAGTCCTCAGCATCGCCGGCTCCGACTCCGGAGCGGGAGCGGGCATCCAGGCCGACCTCAAGACGTTCGCCGCGCTCGGGGCGTACGGCACGAGCGTGCTCACCGCCGTCACCGCGCAGAGCACCCGGGGCGTGGACGCCGTCCTGCCGCTGCCCCCGCAGACCGTGCGCGACCAGATGGACAGCGTGCTCGGCGACTTCGACGTGCGGGCCGTGAAGAGCGGCATGCTCGGCACCCCGGCCGTCGCCGACGCGGTCGCCGAGGCGGCCCGCGCCGGGCGGCTGCCGCACCTGGTCGTCGATCCGGTGCTGGTCGCCACGAGCGGGCACCGGCTCGGCGTGGTGGAGGCGGTCGAGCGGCTGCTGCCGTACGCGGAGGTAGCGACGCCGAACTGCGCGGAGGCCGCGGCCCTCACCGGAGGCCCGGTGGGCACCGTGGAGGAGATGGTCGCGGCGGCCGAGGCGCTGGCGGCGCGCGGCCCGGCGTTCGTGGTGGTGACCGGCGGCGACGTGGACGCCGACGGCGAGTCGGTCGACGTCCTCGCGGGCGGCGGGACCACGCGGCTGCTGCGCGCACCCCGGGTGGACACCCGGCACAACCACGGCACCGGCTGTTCGTTCTCGGCCGCCGTCGCGGTCCGGCTCGCCGCGGGCGACGCGGTGCCGGTCGCGGTGGCCGCCGCCAAGGAGTACGTCACCCGCGCGCTGACCGGCGCGCGGACCTGGGAGTTGGGCGCGGGACGCGGCCCGCTGGACCACTTCGGCTGGTCCGCATGAGCGACAGGGAGGCTGTCATGCAGGCACGTCGCAAGGTGTACGTGGAAGGGTCACGCCCGGACATCCGGGTGCCGTTCGCCGAGGTGCCGCTGACCGGGGACAACCCGCCGGTACGGCTCTACGACACCTCCGGTCCCGGCTCCGACCCGGAGGTGGGGCTGCCGGCGCTGCGCGGGCCGTGGATCGCCGAGCGCGGCGACGTCGCCCCGGTACGCGGCGCCGGCACGCCGCTGGCGGGTGTGGACGGGAAGCGGCCGACGCAGCTCGCGTACGCCCGGGCCGGGGTCGTCACGCCGGAGATGGAGTTCGTGGCGGTCCGGGAGTCGGTGTCGCCGGAGTTCGTCCGGGACGAGATCGCGGCCGGGCGGGCCGTGCTGCCGCTGAACGTCAACCACCCGGAGTGCGAGCCGGCCGTCATCGGCAAGGCGTTCCTGGTGAAGGTCAACGCCAACATCGGCACCTCGGCGGTCACCTCGTCGGTGGCCGAGGAGGTGGAGAAGCTGACCTGGGCGACCCGGTGGGGCGCGGACACCGTGATGGACCTGTCCACCGGCAAGCGCATCCACGAGACCCGCGAGGCGATCGTGCGGAACGCGCCGGTGCCGATCGGCACGGTGCCGATCTACCAGGCGCTGGAGAAGGTCGGCGGCGACCCGGTGAAGCTGAGCTGGGAGGTGTTCCGCGAGACCGTCATCGAGCAGGCGGAGCAGGGCGTCGACTACATGACCGTGCACGCCGGGGTGCTGCTGCCGTACGTGCCGCTGGCGGTGGACCGGGTGACGGGCATCGTGTCCCGGGGTGGCTCGATCATGGCGGCCTGGTGCCTGGCGCACCACGAGGAGAACTTCCTCTACACGAACTTCCGGGAGCTGTGTTCGCTGCTCGCGAAGTACGACGTGACCTTCTCCCTCGGCGACGGCCTGCGCCCCGGCTCCATCGCCGACGCCAACGACGAGGCGCAGTTCGCCGAGTTGCGCACGCTCGGTGAGCTGACGAAGGTCGCCTGGGAGTACGACGTGCAGGTGATGATCGAGGGTCCCGGGCACGTGCCGATGCACAAGATCAAGGAGAACGTGGACCTCCAGCAGGAGTGGTGCCACGAGGCGCCGTTCTACACGCTCGGTCCGCTGACCACCGACGTCGCGCCCGCGTACGACCACATCACCTCCGCGATCGGCGCGGCGATGATCGGCATGTTCGGCACCGCGATGCTCTGCTACGTCACCCCGAAGGAGCACCTTGGGCTGCCCGACCGCGACGACGTGAAGGCGGGGGTGATCGCGTACAAGATCGCGGCGCACGCGGCCGACCTGGCCAAGGGGCACCCCGGCGCGCAGGCGTGGGACGACGCGCTGTCGAAGGCCCGGTTCGAGTTCCGCTGGGAGGACCAGTTCAACCTGGCGCTCGACCCGGAGACCGCGCGGGCCTACCACGACGCGACGCTGCCCGCCGAGCCGGCGAAGACCGCGCACTTCTGCTCGATGTGCGGGCCGAAGTTCTGCTCCATGAAGATCACGCAGGAGCTGAAGGACTACGCGGCGCGGGGCATGCGCGGCAAGTCGGAGGAGTTCGTCGCCTCCGGATCGAAGGTCTACCTGCCGCTGGCGTGAGCGGGGCCGGGGCGGGCCGTGCGATCCGGTCCGCCCCGGTGCTCGTTCAGTCGCGGTGGTGCCGTCCGGTGCGCAGCGAGCGGGCGTCGTCGGCGTTGTCGTCCGAGGCGAGACCGGCGACCCAGTCCACGTACTCGTCGTCGGCAGCGGTGGTCGGCTCGGCCGTACGGTCGGCCGGCTCCGGGTCGCCCTTGGCCCCGCGGTTGCGGCGGAACAGACCACGCAGAGGCTTCGACTTGCCGGCGGGCGCGTCGGCGTCGTCCGGTTCGGCGTGCCGGCCGCGCCGGGAGTCCGTCTCGCTCGTCTCCGGCGCGGTGGCTTCCGGAAGCGCCGTGACGGCCTCGGCCGGTACGGCGGTCACCGCCTCGGGACGGGCGACCGGCCCTGCCTCCGGCCGGGCGACCGGTCCGGCGGGACGGGCGTTCGTGGCCAGCGCGTCCCATCCGGTGCTCGCGCCCGGCTCGGGCAGGCCCCGGTGGCGGGGACGCGGCGCCGGCTCGGCCGGGACGCTCGCCTCCGCGCCGTCGCGGGTCGGTGCGTCCGGTTCGGTGGTGGCGCGGTGCGGACGGGTAGCCGGGGTGATCGGCCAGGCCGGGCGTACCTCGCCGGGCGCGCCGGTGACGTCCTCGAACATCGGGAACCGGGGCCGGGACGACGGGGCCGGCGCCGGGTCGTCGAAGAAGAAACTGCGTCCGGTACGCCCGGACGATGCGCCATCCCCGGTGGGGGCGCCGGTGTGGGAAGCCGGGCCGCCCTGCGTGCCGGGGTCCGTATGGCCCGGTGCCGAGGTGGTGCCCGCGTCGTCCCGGACTGCGTTCGCGGCCGGTGGGATCGCGGCGGCGTCGGCCCGCCCGCTCGGCGTCGACGGAGCGGCGTCGGCCGGGCTGCTCGGCGTCGTCGGCGCGATGTCGGCCGGGGCGGACTCGGGGGAGGCCGGGACGCCGGCACGCGGTCCGGCCTTCGGGGTGCGGGGGCGACGGGAACGGGTGGAACGGCCGGTTCCGGCAGTGGACTCGGCCGGTGGCGCGGCGGGGGTGTCGCCGTCCGCGTCGGCCGGGACCGGTCCGGCGAGGGCGCCGCTGTCCGTACGCGGGCCGGGAACGTGGCTCTCGGTGGTGCCGCCGGTGGCCGGTGACGCGTCCTTCGAGGTGGCGTCCCCGGTGCGGGATGCTGCTGTGGTCTCGTCGGCGGGTGACGCCGGTCCGTCGGTCGTCCCGCCGGACCGGCCGGCGCGGGTACGGCGCGGCCGGGTCACCCGTGGCGCGGTCGCCGCCGCTTCCTGAGCCGGTTCCGGTGCGGCATCGCCAGGTGCGGAGTCGTAAACGTTGGCCGTCGCGGCTGCGGAGGTGCCCTCGCTGTCCGCCGGGGTGACCGCGGAGGTGTCAGAGGCGCGGTCGCCGGTGGCCGAGGTGGTGGCGGGTCCGGAACCGGCGACGGCCCGGTCGGCGGTGGCGGTGCGGTCCGTGGTGACCGCCTCGCCGGCACTGTCCGTGTGGGCAGTGCCCGCCCCCGGGACCGTGCCCGCACCTGGGACCGGGTCGGGGCGGCTCGCGGCGAGGACGTCGATGGCCGACGTCCGGCGCCCCGGGGGCAGCAGGCCCGGCATGGGCTGGCCGTGGCCCGTGTCGACGACGGCCGGACGGTCGCCCACCGGCTGTCCCGTGACGGCCGGCTGATCGGCGGCGGGAAGATCGGTACCGGCCGGTGCCGACACCGTGGCCGAGCCGCCGGCCTCCGGCCAGTTCCAGTGCGCCGGCGCGGCGGCGCCGCTGGTCACCGGAGGCGCGGGCGGGGCGGCCGGGACGCCCGGAGTGGACGAGTGCGGCAGCGGCGCGAGGATGTCGGTGGCCTCGACGGCGTCGGGATCACCTGTGGTGACCGGCCGGGGCAGCACAGTGGTGGCGGTCGAGCCGAGCGCGCCGGCGATCACGGCGATCAGCGCGCCGTAGTAGGGCGCGACCTGGTAGCGGTCGGTCGCCGAGCCGGGACCGGCGGTCAGGTAGGCGAACGCGACGAGCACCGGGCCGGCCGCCCCGGCAGCGCCGCCGACGAGCGGCGGCCATTCGGCCCGGCGGGCGAGTACGCCGACCGCCCCGCCGGCCAGCAGCGCGAGCACCGGCAGCAGCAGCATGGACAGGCGTTGCGCCGCCTCCGGGTCGAGCCAGGAGGGTTCGAGGACGCCGAGCCGTACCGTGGCCAGCGGGCGGCTGGAGACGATCGTGGGCGCGACGGAGAGCAGCGCCATCAGCCAGACGATCCCGGCGGTGATCGCCACGCCCCAGCCGAACGGCGGCTTGAGCAGGACGGCGATCGCGGCGCCCGCCCCGACCACCGCGCCGAGGGCGGCGCAGATGCCGGCGGCCCACACCGGGTCGACGGATCCGCCCAGCTCGGCCGCGCGGGCCGGTTGCATGCACAGCGGGGCGACCACCATCGCGCCGAGCGCGCTCACGCCGGCGATGGAGAGCAGTTCGGTGGTGCCGCCCTGTTCGTCGTCGCGGCGGGCGAAGCGCTCGGTGAGGACGGCTCCGGCGACCGTGGCGACCGCGGCGAACCAGCCCACCCAGACGAGCTGGGCGGGCCACCGGTTGACCGAGACGTCCACGAACGCGCCGTCGAGGCGTACGACTCCGAAGCCGTACGCGATGCCCAACTGGCCGGCCCCGGCCAGTACGCTCACGCCGAGCGCCGTGAGCAGCAGCCTGCCCCACGTCCGAAAGGCCATGTCGGGCACGTTACGGCCCGGTGCCCCCGATCGCCACCTTGCCGCCGCGCGGCGCGGCGAACCTGCCGGTGCGGCTACTTCAGCTCGACCAGGCGCGCGAGGTAGGTGGTGTCGCCGACGTTGGTGAGCATGTGCACCGCGCCCGGGTCGCGGTAGACCACGCCGCCGGTCGGCTCGTCGGCGTCGATGGTGGTGCCGTCGATCGTCTGCACCACGTTCTTGGCGCCCTGGATCGCCACCACCAGGTACGGGTGGTCGTGGCGGTGCAGCGGCTGCCGCTCACCCGGCTCCAGCCGGATGTGCCAGACGCGTACGCGGTCGTTCTCGTACACGATCTCCTGGCCCACCGGGCCGAGTTCGAGGTCGGCGGAGAGTTCGGTCATCGTGGTCCGTCCAGTCGGGGGAGCACCTCGGCGGCGATGAGCTCCACGTGGTCGAGGTCGTCGAAGTCGATCAGGCGCAGGTGCACCCGGGTGGCCCCGATCGCGGCGAACTCGCCGATCCGCTCGACGAGCTGGGCGGGGGAGCCGACCACCGGGTCCTCCGGCGGCAGCGCGCTCGTGACGTGCAGCGGCGCGGCCCGGCGCTGCGCCTCGGCGTCGGTGCGTCCGATCGCCACCACGATGCCGGCGGAGAGCGTCAGCGGCGCGCGGCCGGAGGCGTCCCGTCCGGCGCGGTCGCACGCCTCCCGCACCCGCTCGTACGCGGCGGCGGTCTCGGCCACGCTCTTGAACGGCATGTTGAACTCGTCGGCGTAGCGGGCGGCCAGGTCGGGCGTGCGCTTCGGTCCCCGTCCGCCGACGATCACCGGCGGGCCGGGCTGCTGCACCGGCTTGGGCAGCGCGGGCGCGTCGACCAGGCGGTAGTGCTCACCGGTGAAGCTGTACGTCTCGTCGGGCGGGGTGCGCCACAGCCCGGTGACGATCTCCAGTTGCTCGGCGAGCCGGTCGAAGCGCTCGCTGACCGGCGGGAACGGGATGCCGTACGCGGTGTGCTCGCGCTCGTACCATCCGGCGCCGATGCCCAGCTCGACCCGGCCGCCGCTCATCCGGTCGACTTGGGCGACCATGACCGCCAGCGGCCCGGGGAGCCGGAACGTGGCGGACGTGACCAGCGTGCCGAGCCGGATCCGGGAGGTCTCCCGGGCCAGCGCGGCGAGCGTCAGCCAGGCGTCGGTGGGGCCGGGCAGCGCCGGCTCGTCCCCCATGGCCCGGTAGTGATCGGCCCGGAAGAAGCCCTCGAAGCCGGTCTCCTCGACCAGCCGGGCGAACCGGAGCTGGTCGTCGTAGTCCGCACCGCGGTGCGGCTCGGTGAACACCGAGACCCGCATGGTCAGTGGCCTCCCACGGGTACGCCCGGCGTGTCCCGTTCCATCAGCAGCTCGTGCAGCTCGGCGCTGATCCGCGCGACGTCGGCGAGGTGTTCGTGGCGGCCGAGCGTGCGGGGCCGGGGGACGTTCACCTCGACCACCTGACGGATCCGGCCGGGACGCGGGCTGAGCACGACGACCCGGTCGGCGAGCAGCACCGCCTCGTCGATCGAGTGGGTGACGAAGACGATCGTCGCCTTCGTCTCCATGTGCACCCGCTGGAGTTCGCCGGAGAGTTCCTCGCGGGTGAGCGCGTCGAGCGCGGAGAACGGCTCGTCCATGAGCATCACCCGGGGCGAGCCGATCAGCGACCGGCACAGCGAGACACGCTGCTGCATGCCGCCGGACAGCTCGTGCGGGAGGCGCTTCTCGAAGCCGCCCAGCCCGGCCATCTCCAGCAGCTTGCGGGCCCGGTCGCGGTGCTCGGCGCGGCGCCAGCCGAAGATCTCCACCGGCAGCAGCACGTTGTCCAGCACCGAGCGCCAGGGCAGCAGCGCCGGCCGCTGGAACAGCATCGCCACGTCGCGGCGGGGCTTCGTGATCGGCGTACCGCCCACGGTGATCTCACCGCCGGTGACCGGCAGCAGCCCGGCGATCATGCGCAGCAGCGTGGACTTGCCGCAGCCGGACCGGCCGAGGACGGCGACGAACTCGCCTTCGGCGACGTCGAGGTCGATGCCACGCAACGCCTCCACCCGCCCCGAACGGCCGTCGAAGGTGCGGGACACCCCGGACAGTCGGATCATCTCCGCCGGCTCCCTTCCACGTCGTCCCCAAATGCGAGCCGGGCTAGCGTAGCGGACGGTGCTTATAGCACTGTCCGGGGTGGACGTCAGTCCGCTTTCCGTCACGCAACTTCGTTTCCGTTCCGCAACCGGGACGGCGGCGGCAGGTCATCTGCCTTCTCGTACGCTGTTGCGCGCGAAGAGTCCCCTCACGACGGTCCAGTCGGCCGAACCCACATGCCGACCCCGTCGGACCCACGACCCGACCGGCGAAGAAGTCCTGGTCGGAAAGGACATGGTGCACTGATGAGAAGGCTGACCCGTACGGTCGCCGCCGCGGCTCTGGCCACCGCCCTCGCCCTGGTGGGCGGCTGCAGCAGCGACTCGGAGAAGTCCGAGAGCGGCGGCGGCAACGGCGCGGCGCTGGAGAAGGTGACGTACCTCACCTCGTTCGGCAACTTCGGGCGTGACTCCTACGCCTGGGTGGCGAAGGACAAGGGCTTCTTCAAGGAGGCCGGTTTCGACGTCGACATCAAGCCCGGTCAGGGCACCGGCTCCGTGATCCAGACCATCACCGGTGGCCAGGCCGACTTCGGCCCGATCGACCTGACCGGTGGCATCCTCCAGCTCGGCAACGGCCAGGCGAAGGACTTCGTGGCGGTGGCCGCGATCCAGCAGCGCACCATGGCCGCGATCGTCACGGTCGAGGGCAAGAACATCGCCACCCCGAAGGACCTCGAGGGCAAGAAGCTCGCCGACACCCCGACGTCCGTCGTGCGCAACCTCTTCCCGACGTACGCGCGGCTCGCCGGCATCGACGGCAGCAAGGTGACCTGGGTCAACGGTGAGGCGCAGGGCCTCATCGGCATGCTCGGCTCGGGCTCGGTGGACGGCATCGGCCAGTTCGTCGTCGGCCAGCCGACGGTGGAGACGGTGACCAAGAAGAAGCCGGTCATCCTGCCGTACAGCAACGTGATGCAGGACCTCTACGGCAACGCGCTGATCACGTCCTCGAAGATCGCCAAGGAGAAGCCGGAGATGGTGAAGAAGTTCACCGCCGCGCTGCTCAAGGGCCTGGAGTACTCGCTGGCCAACCCGGACGAGGCCGCCGAGATCCTGAAGAAGAACGTGCCGGCCGCCGTCCCGGCCGCGGCCTCCGCCGAGCTTCAGCTGATGGCCGCGTACGTCCGGTCGAGCAACTCCGGCACCGCGATCGGCACGCTGGACAGCGGCCGGGTGGCCAAGAGCATCGCGCTGCTCCAGGGCGCCGGTGCGCTCAAGCAGAACCTGACCCCGGACCAGATCATCGACTTCAACCTCGCGCCGAAGGCCTGACCGGTCCGCTCGGGCCAAACGGGGGTGCGACCCGCCGGACACCCCGGTGGGGCGCACCCCCTTCGCGTGCCGGTCACACCGACCGGTGCAGAGAGGAGGACACGTTGACACAGTCGACCGAGGCCCGGCCGGAGGCGCCGCCGCGCCCGGCGGTCCGGCGCGGGATCGCCGTACGCCCGGCGGCGGTCGGGTTGCCGGCGCTGGGCCTGGTGATCGCGGTGGCGGCCTGGTGGCTGGTCACCTCGGGCCTGAACCTGGTGCACCCGGCCGCGCTGCCCCCGCCGCAGGCGGTGGGGAAGTCCCTCACGAGCACCACCGAGGTGCTGCTGCCCGCGCTGGGCATCACCACCTGGATGACCCTGTTCGGCTTCCTGCTCTCGTCGGTGGCCGGGGTGCTGATCGGGATGGCGCTGGCCGCCTCCCGGCGGGTGGAGCGGATGTTCGCGCCGCTGCTGGTGGCGGTGAACGCGGTCCCGAAGATCGCGTTCGGGCCGTTGCTGGTGGTGGCGGTGGGCTGGGGGCAGAAACCCATCCTGACCATGGTGTTCCTGCTCTGCTTCTTCCCGATCGTGCTCTCCACCGCGACCGGGCTGACCACCACCCCGGCGGATCTGGCGGAGCTGGGCCGGTCGCTCAACGCCTCGTGGTGGCAGTCGTTCCGCAAGGTGCGCTTCCCGGCGGCGCTGCCGCAGATCTTCGTCGGGCTCAAGGTGGCCATGCCGCTGGCCGCGATCGGCGCGGTGATCGGGGAGTTCTACTCCGACCGCCCGGGCCTGGGTTACCAGATCCTGCAGTACAACGGCGTCGGCGACACCGCGACCGCCTGGGCGGCGATCGTGCTGGTGGCGCTCATGAGCATCGTGCTCTACGCCGTCCTGAGCCTGGTCGAGCGCCTGGCCCTGCCCTGGGTGCGGGCCACCACCTCAGCCCGCTAGCCACTGACCCGAAGACCCGGCGTCGACCGGACACCCGGAAGGAAACCTCAACCCGCGGGTGCCGGCCGCCCACGACAGGTGTGGCCCCACCGCAACCGGCGCAGGGATCAAGCTTGACCGCCCGGAGCCGGTTGCGGTGGGGCCACACCCCCACCGCAACCAAGCAATCAGCCAGCGAGACGCCAACGACCACCACGAGCCACCAGCGTCGTCAACGCCTGCGGCATCAACCCGGAGTGGTTGTCCGGCGTCATCCGGATCGGGCCGGACAGCCCGTCGAGCTGCGAGGTCTCCAGCACGTCGCGCAGCGCCTCCCGGTCGACCCTGCCCGGCTCGCCGCCCGCCCGCTGCTCGGCGTCGGCGATCAACTGGACCGCGTCCGCCGCGAACGAGGAGAAGCCGTTGTAGCCGCCGAACCGGGCGGTGTAGTCCTGGAACCACTGCCGCCGCGCGGCCTTGGCCGGGGTGGTGGCGATGACGTCGTCGATCACCATGGTCTGGGTGAAGATCAGCGTCGCCTCGTCCGTGGAGCGGGCCGACGGGCCGAGGAAGAGGTCCCCGGCGGCCGTGGCGTCGAAGAACAGCGACCCGCGGAACTTGCTCTGCCGGGCGGTGGTGGCGGCGAGCATCGCCTGCTCCGGCGTGGTCCACAGGACCAGTGCCTGCGGCTTGCCGGCGATCAGCTCGTTGATCTGCGTGCCGACCTCGGTGTCGGTGACCCGCACCGACTCGTTGCCGACCAGCTTGACCGGGGTCTTGCTCAGTTCGCGGCGCAGGGCGGCGAGCCCTTCCTGGCCGTAACCCTCGGCGCTGTGCAGCAACGCCACCTTGCGGATGTTGCGCCGGTCCAGTTCGCCGGCGAGGGCGGCGGCGCTGTCGGTGGCGTTCGGGGCGAGCTTGAAGACATATCGACGCTCGGCCACGGGCTCGGTGATGGCGCTCGACGAACCCAGTGCGATCGTCGGAATGCGCTTCTCACCGATCGTGCGGGCCGCGCCGACGGCGCATTCGTTGCAACCGCCCATGATGACGGCGCTCACGCGTGAGTCACCGCTGAAATCATTGATGTTCCGCAAGGATTCCGCGGCGTCCGAGCGGTTGTCCTTGACCCGCAGATCGATCTTCCGGCCGCCCAGTGCGCCGGAGGCGTTCAACTGCTCGACCTTCAGTTGCAGAGCCCGTTGGTAGACCTTGCCGACGGGCGCCGAGGCGCCGGAGAGTTCCAGGTCGGCGGCGATCACGATCGGGCTGGTGTCCTGCGGTTCCCCGCCGATCCCGCAGCCGGTGAGCGTGGTGGCCAGCACGGCCGATGCGAGCGCCGCGATGCTCGCGGAGCGGATGGGGCTCAACTCAGTCCTCCAGGTGCGGCGCGGGCCGACGCCCGATCACCGCCGCTCGTCCGTCCTCAGTGGAGGAACGGGATTGGTTTGCCGTACGGTGTGCGCGAAGCCTGCAAAACCTTGCCAATGCCGAGGCCTGTGGTCAAGCCGGGCTGACGAGCGCTGTTTCGGGACAGCCATCCCACATGCTGGGGACACGGAACATTAACTGACAATTACTGCACAGAAGCGTGTGACCACTCTGGAGTGACATCCCCTGATCAGGGGGTTGGAGAAAAGAAGGTATTAGGTGATCGGATCCCGGGATGCGTCGGCCGCGACCGTTTCCTGCCTCACTGCGGCTTCCCAAACAGGATCTCGTCTGATGAAATCGCGGCCGTGCCGCGCGTGGCGGTGGCCGCTGCACCAGGCACGGGTCAGCGGGTCGCGCGTGGAAGAAACGACGGAGGCGATGTCGTGAGCACCGGACCTACGACCCTGCCCGGGAGCCCCAACGCCGAACAGCCCAACCGGCGCCGGCGCCTGCCCAGGCTGCGCGACGCGCGGATCCGCTCCAAGCTCGCCCTCATCCTGGTCGTTCCGGTCGCGGCTGTCATCGCGCTGGCAACTATCCGACTCATCTCGGTCGGTCAGGGCGCGTACGAGGCGGACCGGGTCCGGTCGCTGAGCGCGGTGTCGGTCGACGTCTCGGCGCTGACCCAGGACCTGCACAAGGAGCGGATGGCGGCGGCGGTCTTCCTGGCCGACCCGAACCAGAAGCCGGACGCGTACAACCTGCGGGTGCGCCAGACCGACGAGCGCATCGCGGCGTACCAGGAGGAGCGGAGCAAGCTCGGCGAGGTGCCGGGCGCGATCAGCAACCAGCTCAAGGTGATCGACGCCCACCTGTCCACGTTGAACGGCACCCGCCAGGAGGTGCTGGACCGGCTGCAGATGCCGGTGGCCGAGGCGACCCTGCGCTACGGCATCGTGCTGGACGACCTGGTCGCGTACGGCGACGCGCTGGCGCAGCAGCCGGGCGCGGAGAGCCTGGCCGACGCCCGCCGCGCGGTGGCCGCGTTCGCCCACGCGAAGTCCGAGGTGGCCGAGGAGCAGGCGGTGGCCTTCACCGCCCTGGAGGGCGGCCAGATCGACGAGGAGCAGTTCTCGTCCTTCGTGGCCACGCTCACCGGTCAGCAGGAGGCGCTGCTCACCTTCTCCCGGACCGCGACGCCGAGCCAGCGGGCGCTGGTGGACCGCACCGTCTCCGGTGACGCCGTCCAGCTCGCCGACCGGGTCGCCAACGACATCTCCCGGTCGATCGAGCGTCCCTCGCTGGTCACCCGCGACGAGGCGTCCGCCGCCATCGGCGCGGTCGACGACCTGATGCGGTGGGCCGAGATCCAGCTCCTGGACGAGATGCTGGCCGACGCCGACGAGGTACGCGCCGACGTGATCCGGCAGGCGATCGTGGAGAGCCTGCTCGTGCTGCTCACGCTCGCGGTCGCGGTGACGCTCGCCGTGGTGCTCGCCCGCTCGCTCAACGACTCGCTGCGTCGGCTGCGCGAGGGCGCGCTCGCGGTGGCGAACCACGACCTGCCGGACGCGGTGAGCCGGCTGCAGAACGTCAACGCCATCGGTGACGGCGGCGTGGACGAGATCGTCCAGCAGGTGCGGGACCCGATCAAGCTGAGCAACCGCGACGAGGTCGGTCAGGTGGCGGTGGCCTTCAACGTGGTCCACCGGGAGGCGGTCCGGGTCGCGGCCGAGCAGGCCGCGCTGCGGACGAGCGTCTCGGCGATGTTCCTCAACCTGGCCCGCCGCTCGCAGAGCCTGGTCGACCGCATGATCGGTGAGCTGGACGCGATCGAGCGGTCCGAGGAGGACCCGAAGCGGCTGGCGCAGCTGTTCGAGCTGGACCACCTGGCCACCCGGATGCGCCGCAACGACGAGAACCTGCTGGTGCTCGCCGGCGCCGACTCGGCCGTGCCGCGCCGCGACGACGCGCTCCTGGTCGACGTGCTGCGCGCCGCGCAGTCCGAGGTCGAGCTCTACAACCGGATCGAGTTCGGCACCGTCGACACCGACATCTCGGTCGCCGCGCACGCCGTCAACGACGTCGTCCGGCTGGTCGCCGAGCTGCTCGACAACGCCACCCGGTTCTCGCCGCCGAACACCACGGTGGTGGCCGACGGCCGCCGGATCCGCGACTACGTGCTGATCCAGATCGAGGACCGCGGTCTGGGTCTCAGCGACGACCAGCTCGACTCGCTCAACCGGCGCCTGGCCGCGCCGCCGACGGTCGACGTGGCCGCGTTCCGGCTGATGGGTCTGGCCGTGGTGAGCCGGCTCGCCTCCCGCTACGGGATCCGCGTCGAGCTGCGCCGCAACGTCGAGGGCGGCACCGTCGCCCAGGTCACGCTGCCGAACTCGACTGTGGTGCTGCCGGCCAACCGGGGCCAGGCCCCGCTGACCCGGCCGCGTCAGCCGCTCGCCGTCGAGCAGTCCCCGCTCAGCCAGGTCGGCGCCGGCGACGCGCTGGCCGGCGCCGGGCGGGGCGCGGCCACCGCGACGCTCGCCGACGGGTGGCGCGGGGCGACCACCGCCCCGCCGTCCCGGTGGCAGACGCCCGGCGAGACGCGCGACACCACTCCAGCCGTACAGCTGGGTGGGGCGACCGGCGCGCTGCCCACCGTGGCGGCGCCCGCCCCGGTGGCCGCGGCGCCCGCCACCGCCGCGCCGGCTCCGGTCTCCGGAGCGGGCTGGTCGGCCGGTGGGCCGACGGTGGCGTACCCCGCTCTGGACCCGCTGCCCAAGCGGACGCCGGGTGTCGAGGCGGCGCAACCCGCGACCCAGGCCGCACCTCCGGCCTACCAGCCGCTCGCCGCGGCGTCGGCGGTGGAGAGCACCCCGGCGACGCCGGTGGTGGCCCGGCCCGAGCAGCGGGCCGAGGCGCCGATATTCCGCGAGATGGAGGCGGTCTGGTTCCGTTCGCACGGAGAGGACGAGACCACCATCTTCACCCGTCCCACGTTCGACGAGCCGCCCGCGCCGGCGCAGCCGGCCGTGGCGCCCCCCGCGGCGTCGGCTCGTCCGAAGCTGCCCACCCGTACCCCCGGGGCCCAGGCGTCGGGGCTGACCACGTCGACCACGCCGCCCGCGTACAGCCCGCCGGAGGTTCCGTCCACGCCGCCGGCGGCCGCGACGCCGCCCCCGGTGCCGCCCGCCGCCGAGCCCGCACCCGCGCCCACGGCACCGATCGACCCGGAGGCCTGGCGTACGGCGGCCGACGAGGGCTGGTCGCGGGCCAGCCGTGCCGCGGAGCCCACCACCGGCGGCACCACCCGCTCCGGCCTGCCCAAGCGGGTGCCGCAGGCCCAGCTCGTGCCCGGCGGGATAGAGCCGAAGAGCGGCCGGGACCGCAGCCGGCGCACGCCGGACGAGGTACGCGGTCTGCTCTCCGCCTACCACCGTGGCGTCCAGCGGGGCCGTACGGCCGGCGCCGACCTGAACAGCACCTCGACCAAGGAGACGAACCGATGAACAGGCCGGCGGCCATGCAGGACATGGGGTGGCTTCTCACCAACTTCGCCGACAGCGTTGCGGGCATCGCGCACGTGGTGGCGGTGTCCGCGGACGGGCTGCTGCTCGCCTCCTCCCGGGACCTGCCCGGCGACCGGGCCGACCAGCTCGCCGCGATCACCTCCGGCGTGGTGAGCCTGACCGAGGGCGCGGCGCGGATGTTCAGCGCCGGCGGGGTGTTGCAGACCGTCATCGAGATGGACAGCGGCTACCTGTTCCTGATGTCCATCAGCGACGGTTCGTCGATGGCCGTGCTCGCGGCGCGCAGCTGCGACGTCGGCCAGGTGGGTTACGAGATGGCGCTGCTGGTCGAGCGGGTCGGCCAGGCACTGGTCCCGCTGCCGAGAGACGCGGTCCGGTCCTGATCGGGCCGGGGAGCTGACGACCGGAGCCGGTGCGGCTCCGAACGAGGGGAGGTGATCGCGAGATGGACCCGCGACGTGATCCACGTGGCGCGCTGGTGCGGCCGTACGCGGTCACCCGGGGCCGCACCGAGCCGTTGCAGAACATCGCGCTCGAAGCGGTGCTGTCGAGCACGCCTACGCAGTCTGCCGAGGCGCGCTTCGCCGGGCACGACAAGTACCGCATCTCCTCGGTCTGTGAGGGCCGGGCGCAGTCGCTTGCGGAAATCGCCGCTTACACCCGGATGCCGCTGGGCGTCACCCGGGTGCTGGTCGCCGACATGGTGGCCGAGGGCCTGCTGACGCTACACACTGCCGCTCCCGCGACGGGTTTCGCGGCGCGGATGAACCTGCTTGGAAGGGTGCTAAGTGGACTTCGCGAACTATGACCCCGACGGGGTGAACCGCGGCCGGGAGATCATCTCCGCGAAGATCGTGATCGCGGGTGGCTTCGGCGTGGGCAAGACGACACTTGTCGGGGCGATCTCCGAGATCCAGCCGCTGACCACCGAGGCGCTGATGACCGCGGCGGGCGTGGGCATCGACGACGCGTCGAAGGTGCCGGGCAAGGAGACCACCACGGTCGCCATGGACTTCGGCCGTATCACCATGGCCGAGGACCTGATCCTCTACCTGTTCGGCACGCCGGGCCAGACCCGCTTCTGGTTCATGTGGGACGAGATCATCCGGGGCGCGGTGGGCGCCGCGGTGCTGGTGGACACCCGCCGCATCACCGACGCGTTCGCGCCGCTGGACTACTTCGAGAACCGCAAGCTGCCGTACGTCGTGGCGTTGAACCGCTTCGGCGACGCGCCGCACTACGAGCTGGAGGAGGTCCGGGAGGCGCTCGCCATCTCCCCGGACGTGCCGATGGTCCTGTGCGACGCCCGTCAGCGGGACTCGGTCAAGCAGGTGCTGGTCACTGTGGTCGAGCACGCGATGCTCCGCCTCCAGGCCGAGCACGGCTACCCGGCCTCGGTCGGCTGACCGCCTGCGGGTCAGTCGACCCGCAGGCGGTACCCCCGCTTGACCACCGTCTGCACCACGCGGGGCGCCTTCAGCCCGGCCCGCAGGCGGGCGACAGCCATCTCCACCGCGTGCTCGTCGGCGCCGCGCGGCAGCGTACGCAGCAGCGCGGTGCGGGAGAGCACCTTCCCGGGGGACGCGGCCAGCGCCCGCAGCACGGCCATCGGCGCCGGCGCGAGCTGACGCAGTTCCCCGTCCACCACCGCGGCGTGCCCGCGCAGCGTCAGCACGTGCCCGGCCGCCTTCACCGAGACCGTGCGCCGGGGCAGTTCCTCGACGATGGTGCGGACCAGCGCGCCCAGCCGGGCCCGGCTCGGCGCGCTCACCGGCACCCCGCGCCGGACCAGCGGCTCGGCGGTGACGGTGCCCACGCACCCGGCCAGCACGTCGCCGCGCAGCGCCTCCAGCACCGTCTCGGTACGGTCACCGGCCGCCCGCAGCAGAGCCTCGGCCGCCGGTGCCGAGGTGAACGTGACCGCGTCGACGAGACGCCCGGCGACCAGGTCGATGAGCCGGTGCAGCGGCGCCGGGTCGGCCGGCGGCGCCCACCGGTACACCGGCACCTCGATCACCGTGGCGCCGGCCGCCACCAGCGCGTCGGCGCACTCGGGCTGCCGCTCGCCGTGCAGCTGCATCGCCACCACCTGGCCGGCCACCCCGCGCCGGACCAGGTGCTCGACCACCTCGTCGCAGCTCTCCGACTCCGGGGACCAGTGCTCGCGCAGCCCGGCGGCCCGGATCGCACCGGTCGCCTTCGGACCGCGGGACACCACGTACGTGTGGGCGAGCGTGGTGCGCAGCGGCTCGGCCAGCCCCCAGCCCTCGGCCGCCTCCAGCCAGCCGCGCATGCCGATGCCGGTGTTGGCCATCAGCACGTCCGGCGGGTGTTCCAGGCAGGCCCGGGTGGCCTCACGCAGGTCGGTGTCGTCGGCCAGCGGGACGATCCGCAGCGCCGGGGCGAGCACCACCCGCGCCCCGCGCCGCTGGAGCAGCGCGGCCAGTTCGTCGCGCCGCCGGTCGGCGGTGACGCCGATGGTGAAGCCGGCCAGCTCGTCCCGCATCATTCCTCCTGCCGTAACCGCACCTCGACCAGGCCGTCCCGGCAGCGCACCGGGTGCCGGCGCAGCGTCACGCCCGGTAGGTCCAGGCACCGCCCGGTGGTGAGGTCGTAGACCTGCTTGTGCAGCGGCGAGGCGAGCGTGGGCACCCCGCCCCGGCTGCCGACCAGACCCCGGGACATGACGTACGCGCCGCCGACCGGGTCGAGGTTGTCCACCGCGTACAGGCCGTGCGCGGTGCGGAAGACCGCGACCTGCACGCCGTCGACGAGGGCGGCCACGCCCCGGTCGGGGTCGAGCCGGTCCAGCGGGCAGACCGGGGTCCAGTCCAGCGTGACGACGGGGCTCATCGGCGTACCTCCGGCAGGCCCAGCACGACGGGCTGGCGGCGGTGTCCGCCGTCCGGGGGCGCGCCCCGGGCCGGCACCGGCTGGCCCCGTTCCTGGGTGAACGTGATGGACGGGTCGGGCACGTCGGGCGCGTTGACGAAGGAGGTGAAGCGGCGCAGCCGGTCCGGGTCCTCCAGCACGTCGCGCCACTCGTCGGAGTAGCTCGCGACGTGCCGGGCCATCGCCGCGTCGAGGTCGGCGCAGAGCCCGAGCGAGTCGTCCACGAGCACCGACCGGAGGTGGTCCAGGCCGCCGTCCATGGCCTCGACCCAGGCGGCGGTGCGCTGCAACCGGTCGGCGGTGCGGATGTAGTACATGAGGAACCGGTCGATCAGCGTGACCAGCTCGGTGGTGCTCAGGTCGGTGGCGAACAGGTCGGCGTGCCGGGGCCGGAAGCCGCCGTTGCCGCCGACGTACAGGTTCCAGCCGCTTTCGGTGGCGATGATCCCGAAGTCCTTGCTCCGGGCCTCGGCGCACTCCCGGGCGCAGCCGGAGACCGCCGACTTGAGCTTGTGCGGTGCCCGCAGGCCCCGGTACCGCAGCTCCAGCGCGACCGCCAGCCCCACCGAGTCCTGTACGCCGTAGCGGCACCAGGTGTCGCCCACGCAGGACTTCACCGTGCGCAGCGCCTTGCCGTACGCGTGGCCGGACTCGAAGCCCGCGTCGACGAGCCGGCGCCAGATCTGCGGCAACTGGTCGACCCGCGCGCCGAACAGGTCGATCCGCTGCCCGCCGGTGATCTTCGTGTACAGCCGGAAGTCGCGCGCCACCTCGCCGATCGCGATCAGCTTCTCCGGGGTGATCTCCCCGCCGGGAATCCGCGGCACCACCGAGTAGCTGCCGTCGCGTTGCAGGTTCGCCAGGAAGTGGTCGTTGGTGTCCTGGAGCGACGCCTGCTCGCCGTCGAGCACGTGCCCGGTGCCCAGCGAGGCCAGGATCGAGGCCACCACCGGCTTGCAGATGTCGCATCCGCTCCCGCGCCCGTGCTCGGCGACGAGCCGGGAGAACGTGCGGATGCCCCGCACCCGGATCAGGTCGAACAGCTCCTGCCGGCTGTGGTCGAAGTGCTCGCACAACGCCGTCGACTGGCGTACCCCGGCGGCGTCCAGCAGCTGCTTGAGCATCGGCACGCAGGAGCCGCAGCTCGTACCGGCCCGGGTGCACGCCTTCAGCGCCGGCACGTCGGCCGCGCCGCCGGCGATGGCCGCGTCCAGGTCGGCCCGGGTCACCGCGTTGCAGGAGCAGACCTGCGCGCCGGCGGGCAACGCGCCCGCACCGGCGCCCGCGCCGCCGGCCGGCGCCAGCAGGGCCAGCGGGGGAGCGGGCAGCGGCCCGCCGACACTGGCCCGCAACGCCGGGTACGCGCTCGCGTCGCCGACCAGCACGCCGCCGAGCAGCGTCCGCGCGTCGTCGGAGAGGACCAGCTTCGCGTACGAGCGGGTGGCCGGGTCGGTGTACGTCACGTCGAGGCAGCCCGGGGTGACGCCGTGCGCGTCACCGAACGAGGCCACGTCCACACCGAGCAGCTTGAGTTTCGTCGCGGTGTCCGCGCCGGGGAACGTGGCCGCGCCGCCGAGCAGCCGGTCCGCCACCACCTCGGCGGTGGCGTACCCGGGCGCGACCAGTCCGTGGCAGACGCCGTCCACCGCCGCGCACTCGCCGACCGCCCAGATCCGCTCGTCGGCGGTCCGGCAGGCCGCGTCCACCAGCACGCCGCCGCGCGGGCCCAGCGGCAGCCCGGCCGCGCGGGCCAGCTCGTCGCGCGGTCTGATCCCGGCGGCCACCACCACCAGCTCCGCGTCGAGCGTGCGCCCGTCGGCCAGGTCGAGCGCGGCCACAGTGCCGTCCGGCCCGGGCCGCAGCGCCGTGGTGGCCACCCCGAGGTACGGCGTGACGCCCAGCTCCTCGACGTACCGCCGGAGCATCGCGCCGCCCGCCTCGTCCACCTGCACCGGCATCAGCCGGGGCGCGAACTCGACCACGCTGGTGGCGAGCCCGAGCAGCCGCAGCGCGTTCGCCGCCTCCAGCCCGAGCAGACCGCCACCGATCACCGCGCCGGCACGGCGGCCCCGGGCGTGCTCCCGGATCGCGGCCAGGTCGTCCAGCGTCCGGTAGACGAAGACGCCGGGCAGGTCGGTGCCGTCGACCGGCGGCACGAACGCGTACGAGCCGGTGGCGAGCACCAGCGCGTCGTACGGGTACTCGCCGGCCGCCGTGGTCACCACCCGCCGGGCCCGGTCGACGCCGGTGGCCGGTTCGCCCAGGCGCAGGTCCACTCCGGCGTCGGGGGTGTGCACCGTCAGCTCGTCGGCGTCCACCCCGTCGAAGACGGCCGAGAGCCGCACCCGGTCGTACGCCGGACGCCGTTCCTCGGCGAGGACCGTGACCCGCCACCGCCCGTCGGTGTCCCGGGCCCGCAGCGCCTCGACGAAGCGCTGCCCCACCATGCCGTTGCCGACGACGACCAGCCTGCTGATCCGCTCGGTCATGACGCCACCTCCACCGTCTCGCGTACCTCGTCGGTTGTGGACGGATCCGCCTCGGCGAGCCAGCCGGCGATGCCCGCCACCGCGTCCCGGCAGCTGCCGCAGCCGGTGGCGGCCCGGGTCGCCGCGGACAACGCCGCCGCCGTCCGGGCGCCCGCCCGCCAGCACGCCACCAGCGCGCCCTTGCTCACGTCGTTGCACCGGCACACGGTCGCGGCGTCCGGCATCAGCGCCGGTGACGCGGCCGGCCCGGCCGGCGTCTCGCCGAACGCCCGGCCGAGCAGCAGCGAACGCCGGTCCGCCGGCACCGGCGCGCCCCTGTCGAACAGCTGCACCACGGTGCCGACCGCCGGGTTGTCGCCGAGCAGGATCGCGCCGGTCAGCCGCTCGTCCCGGATGCGCAGCCGGGCGTAGGTGCCACGGGCCGGGTCGGCGAAGGTCAGCTCCTCGACCGGCCCGCCCGGGTCGCCCGTGCCGGCCACGTCGCCCATCGCGGCCAGGTCGATGCCGGCCGCCTTGAGTCGGGTCACCGCCGGTCGGGGCCGGTAGCGGGCCAGCGGGTCCGCACCGGTCAGCACGTCGGCCACCACCCGGGCCTGTGCCCAGGCGGGCGCGACCAGCCCGGTCAGCGTGCCGTCGTGCTGCGCGCAGTCGCCGATCGCGGAGATCCGCCGATCGCTCGTCCGCATCCGGTCGTCCACCACCACGCCCCGCTCGACGGCGAGCCCGGCCGCCGCGGCGAGCGCGGTGTCGGGGCGTACCCCGCAGCAGAGCACCAGCAGGTCGGCGGCGAGCGTCTCGTCGTCGCCCAGGTGCAGGCGGACGCCGTCGGCGCCGGCGGTCACGGCGGTCGCCGGCACCCCGAGCCGGGACCGGACGCCCAGGCCGGCGAGCGTGCCCGCGAGGACCGCGCCGGCCGGCGGGTCGAGCTGCCGTTCCATCAGGTGGCCGACCGGGTGGACCACAGTCACGTCGAGACCCCGGGCGGCCAGCCCGCGGGCCGCCTCCAGACCCAGCAGCCCGCCGCCGAGCACGATCACGCGCCGCGCGCCCTCGGCGGCGGCGAGGATCCGGCGGCAGTCGCCGAGTGTGCGGAACGGGACGACCCGCTCGGGCAGCGGGGCGAGTCCCGGCAGCGGCGGCACCACGGCCCGGCTGCCCGTGGCGAGCACCAGGTGGTCGTACCCGTGCCGCTCGCCGTCGTCGGTGACCACCTCGCGGGTGGCCCGGTCCACGGCGGTGACCGCCGCGCCGGTGCGGACCCCGACCTCCGGGCCGATTGCTTCGACCAGTTCCACGTCCGGCTCGCCGATGCGTCCGGCGAGCAGCGTGGAGAGCATGATCCGGTTGTACGCGCGGTGCGGCTCCGCCCCGAGCACTGTGATCCGCCGGTCCCCACCGCGCGCGTGCAGCTCGGCGGCGAGGCGGGCGCCGGCCATGCCGTAGCCGACGACGACGATGTGCTCGCTCATGCCGCCTCCACCCGGACCGCGCAGATCTTGAACTCGGGCATCCCGGAGACCGGGTCGAGGGCGTCGTTGGTGACCGAGTTGGCGCGTTGCGCGCCGGGCCAGTGGAACGGCGCGAAGACGGTGTCCGGCCGGATCGCGGTGCTGAGCCGGGCCGGTGCGCGCAGCTCACCCCGGCGGGAGACCACCCGTACCGGCGCCCCGTCGGTCACGCCGATCCGTGCCGCGAGGTCGGGATGCAGCTCGACGAAGCCGCCCGGCGCGGCGCGGCGCAACGCGGCCACCCGCCGGGTCTGCGCGCCGGACTGGTACTGCGCGAGCACCCGGCCGGTGGTGAAGTGCAGCGGGTAGTCGGCGCACACCGGCTCGGCGGCCGGCCGGTGGGTCACGGCGTGGAACCGGGCCCGGCCGTCCGGGGTGGGGAAGCGGTCGGCGAACAGCCGGGGGGTGTCCGGGCCGTCCCGGTCCGGACAGGGCCAGAACACGCCGGTGTCGGCGTCGATCCGGTCCCAGGTGATCCCGGCGTAGTCGGCCGGCCCGCCGGCCGAGGCCCGGCCCAGCTCCGCGAACACCTCGCGCGGATCGGCCGGCAACGGCGTCCCGCCGCCGCTCAGCCGTTCCGCGAGCGCGGCGAGGATCTCCAGCTCGGTACGGACGCCGGCGGGTGGTTCGCGCAGCGCCCGGCGGCGCAACACCCGGCCCTCCAGATTGGTCATCGTCCCGTCCTCCTCGGCCCACTGGGCGACCGGCAGCACGACGTCGGCCAGCTCGGCCGTCTCGGAGCGGACGAAGTCCGCCACCACGAGCAGGTCCAGGGCACGCAGCCGGGACTCGACCCGCGCCGCGCGGGGCGCGGACACGACCGGGTTGGAACCGAACACCAGCAGCGCCCGCGCGCCCGACGGCGTGCCGAGCGCGTCGAGGAGCTGGTACGCCGGAACGCCCGGCCCGGGCAGCGCGTCCGGGTCGACGCCCCACACCCCGGCGACGTGCTCCCGGGCCGCCGGGTCGTCGATACGCCGGTAGCCGGGGAGCTGGTCGGCCTTCTGCCCGTGCTCCCGGCCGCCCTGCCCGTTGCCCTGCCCGGTCAGGCAGCCGTAGCCGGAGCCGGGACGGCCGGGCAGGCCCAGGGCGAGCGCCAGATTGATGAAGGCGGTGACCGTGTCGACCCCCTTGGCGTGCTGCTCGGCGCCCCGCGCGGTGAGGACGACCGCGCGGTCCACTGTGGCCAGCGCGCGGGCGGTCGCGTACAGGTCGGCCACCGGCACGCCGGAGAGTCGTTCCACCTCCGCCGGCCAGTAGCCGGCCACCGTCCGCCGGACCTCGTCGAAGCCGGTGGTCCGCTCCGCGACGTACGCCCGGTCCAGCCAGCCCTCGGTGAGCGCGATGTGCAGCAGCGCGTTCGCCACCGCGAGGTCGGTGCCGGGCAGGGGTTGCAGGTGCAGGTCGGCCTGGCGGGCGGTGGCGGTGGCGCGCGGGTCGACCACGATCAGCCGACCGCCGCGTTCCCGCAGGTCGGTGACGTGCCGCATCAGCGGTGGCATGGTCTCGGCCGGGTTCGCGCCGACCAGCAGCAGCGTGTCCGCGCGGCCGAGGTCGGCGAGCGGGAACGGCAGTCCGCGGTCGATCCCGAACGCCCGGTTCCCGGCCGCGGCGGCCGACGACATGCACCAGCGCCCGTTGTAGTCGATGTGCCGGGTCCGCAGCGTCACCCGGGCGAAGCGGCCGAGCGCGTACGCCTTCTCGTTGGTGAGTCCGCCGCCGCCGAAGACGGCCACCGCGTCCGGCCCGTGGCGGTGCTGCACGTCCCGGACCCCGGCGGCGACGCGGTCGAGCGCCTCGTCCCAGGTCGCCGGCCGCAGCTCGCCGCCGGGCCGGTCGCGCAGCAGCGGCCCGGTGAGCCGCTCCGGGTGGTCGAGCAGGTCGGCAGCGGTCCAGCCCTTCTGGCACAGCCCGCCCCGGTTGGTGGGGAAGTCGCGTGCGGCGACCTCGACGCCGTCACCGGTGGCGCGCAGCACCATGCCGCACTGCAACGCGCAGTACGGGCAGTGCGTGGCGGCCTCGACGGGGCGTGACCCCGTTCGCGTCGCCGTGCGTGCACCGTCTGTCATGTCGGAAAAGCGTGCCGTCGGGCGGTTTCCGGTCCGGGTCTGCTCTGTTTCGGTCCTGTCACGACCGCTTCACACCGCACGTGGGTGACGTCGTCCTCCGCGGGGTTTACAATGTGGGAAACTTGTCTCAAATAACGGGAGGCTCCGATGAGCGTGGCGGACGCGTTCGACGCGGTGGCCGGGAGCTACGACCAGGCCCGGCGCCGCCTGGTGCCCTGCTTCGACGCCTTCTACGGCACCGCTGTCGAGGTGGCCGCGCCGCCGCTGCGCGCCGCGCTCGCCGCCGGCCGTACCCCCGAGGTGCTGGACCTGGGCGCGGGCACCGGCCTGCTGTCCCTGCTGCTGGCCGCGGCCGTCCCCGGGGTCCGCCTGACGCTCGTGGACGGCGCCCCCGGCATGCTCGCGGTGGCCGCCGGGAACCTCGACGCCCGGGGCGTGCCGCACCGCACGGTCCACGCCGACCTGGCCGACCCGCTGCCCGCCGGCCGGTACGACGCGGTGGTGTCCGCGCTGGCCATCCACCACCTCGACGACTCCGGCAAGCGGGCGCTGTACCGGCGGGCCGCTGACGCGCTGGTCCCCGGCGGGGTTTTCGTCAACGCCGAGCAGGTGGCCGGACCGACCTCGGCGCTGGACCGCCGCTACGACGAGGTGTGGACGGCGCGGATCACCGAGCTGGGCTCCGACGCCGAGGAGATCGCCGGCGCGCGGGAGCGGATGCGGCACGACCGGCCGGCCCCGGTGGCCGATCAGTGCCGGTGGCTGGCCGAGGCGGGACTGGTGGACGTGGACTGCTTCTTCAAGGAATGGCGCTTCGCGGTCTTCGGCGGTCAGCGGCCGGGGGGATCGGCGAGATGATTCTCGAGCCGCTCGGCGAAACGGGGTGCGCCGGCCTTCCGTAAGTGGGCGATCAACTCGACCGCGTCCTTGTCCTCTGAAACGAGGCTGCGCCGGTAGTAGTCGATCTGCCGCGCCAATGCCCGCAGAACCAGGGGCATCGAACGGTCGGCCGCCCAGCCGAGGAACTCGTCGCCGGTGAGGACCGACAGGGATTCCCGTACGCATTCCGGGGGAAAGGCGCGCCGGTCGTCGGTCACCAGGATGTCGGCGCGGCCATGGACGGCGGCGGCCAGGACATGCCGGTCGTCCGGGTCCGGCGGGCACGGCACGTCGTTCGGCGAATAGCCGGTGACGAGGCCGTACGGAAATGCCTGGACGAAACGACGCCGCTGCCCACCGATCGCCTGCTCGGAATGCTCGGGCCGCTTGCGGCGCAGGCGGTACATCCATTCCGCCAGGACGTCCTCGCTGTACCGCAGATCGAAGACGGCGCAGTCGCCTTCGAGCGCGAGAAGGCTGATCCAGTCGCGAAGGGTCCTGGAATAGAGAACGTTCGCGTCCAGGAACACCAGGGCGGCGCTGGGGATCACAGTGGACACCCTACCCAGCGCCCCTTGGCCGGTCCGGGAACTACACGTCGTCGGTGAAGCCCAGCGCGTCGGACTCCCACATCAGGGCCTCGTACGACTTCCGTCGCTCTTCCATCTGTCGTTGCCGGAAAGCGAGGACGTCGCGGAGAAAGAGGCGCCGGTGGCTCCCGACCCGGTGGGACGCGATCGACCCGTTCTCCACCAGACGGACGAGTGTGGGGCGGGACATGCCGAGCAGTTTCGCCGCCTCGGTCGTCGTCAGTTCGCGGGAGATGGCGCTGATCGCGACGCCGTCGCCGCGGGCGAGCATCGCCGAGATCTGATGGAGGACGTCGAACATCTGGGCGGGAACCTCGACCTCTTCGCCGTCCGCAGAGACGAGGCGGGCCACGCCCCCGCCTGCGGCAAGGGGGTGCCGCACGAGGAACTCCTCCATGGCGGCTGCCTTCCGGCGCTCCGCTCCCTCGGTGGGCATGACCGAGGCGGCCATGCCGGTGCTGAGGCTCATGACGGCTCCCTGTGGCAGACGTGGCTCGCGTCCCAACCGTTCGGACTGACACCATCGTCGCTTCCAAGTGCAACATCCGCAACTGGCTTCGGTTGTTTCACCTGATGATGTCCTAATCCCCGATCGATGGGGACGAGGATGACTACTGGTCATACCGATGGGTAGTCTTCGCGGCATGACCGCCAAGGTGACGCTGTCGTTCTCCGACGAGACGATCGAGGAGGCACGCCGGTTCGCCAAGCGGGAAGGGCTCTCCCTCTCCGCCTGGATGGACCAGGCCGCCCGGGAGAAGGCGCTGCGCGAGGTCTTCACCGCGCACGCCGACGCGGTCGGCCGGGCCGGCCTGGACCTGGAATCCGCCGCCCTGGCCGACGCCCAGGAGGCCGCGCTCGTCGACGACGCCCTGTTCGGCGGGCGTCCGCGTGCTGCGTAGGGGCGAGGTCTGGCGCATCTCCGGCGCCCGGGAACGGTTCGGCCTGGTGATCAGCTCCGACGTCTACAACGCCACGGCGGTGCCGATCGTGATCGTGGCCGAGGTGGTCGAGGAGTCGCTGCTGCGCGACTCGCCGCTCGCCGTGCGGATGGGCCCGTACGTGGTGATGCCCGACCGGATCTCCTCACCGATGAAGAAGTGGTTCACCGAGTGCGTGGACGTGGCCGACACCGAGACCATGCAGCGGGTCGGCCGGGCGCTGCGGATCCTCCAGGAGCTGTGACCGTCTCACCGGCGCCGTCCGGCGGACGTGCGATCTCCGTTGCCGGGCCGACGCGCGCGGGGCACGCCGGGGAAACCACGGGCTGAGAGCGTCCCCCTCGTCATCGACGAGGAGGAGTCCGTCAGTGAGCACGCTCGTTTCCGCACCGACCACGCCGCCGGCCACCACCGCCGGCCGGCTCACCGAATGGCGGCCGGAGGATCCGGCGTTCTGGGCGGCCGGCGGCGCCCGGGTGGCCCGGCGCAACCTGTACGTCTCGATCTTCGCCGAGCACGTCGGCTTCTCCGTGTGGAGCCTCTGGTCCGTCACGGTGCTGTTCCTCGGCCCCGAGTACGGCATCGACCCGGCCGGGAAGTTCCTGCTCACCGCCGTGCCGGCCGCGCTGGGTGCGGTGCTGCGGCTGCCGTACACGCTGGCCGTGGCCCGCTTCGGCGGCCGGAACTGGACCATCGTGAGCGCGCTGCTGCTGCTCGTACCGGCGGTGCCGATGGCCGTGCTGATCGAGCCCGGGGTGTCGTACGCCACGCTGATGGTGCTCGCCTGCCTGTCCGGCGTCGGCGGCGGCAACTTCGCCTCGTCGATGGCGAACATCAACCTGTTCTTTCCGGAGCGGCTCAAGGGCCGGGCGTTGGGGCTCAACGCCGGCGGCGGCAACCTGGGCGTACCGGCCGTGCAACTGGTCGGGCTGGCGGTGCTGGCGACGGCCGGCGCCGCGTACCCCCGGCTCGTGCCGGCGGTCTACCTGCCGCTGATCGTGCTGGCCGCGCTGGCCGCGGCCCGCTGGCTGGACAACGTGCCGGGGGCGCGCAACGAGCCGGGCGCGCTGCGCGCGGCGGCCCGCGACCCGCACACCTGGGTGATGTCGGTGCTCTACGTGGGCACGTTCGGCTCGTTCATCGGCTTCGGGTTCGCCTTCGGCCAGGTGCTCCAGCTCCAGTTCCACGACCGGTTCCCGACGCCCGTCGACGCGGCCTGGCTGACCTTCCTCGGCCCGCTGATCGGGTCGCTGATCCGGCCGGTGGGCGGTCAGCTCGCCGACCGGCTGGGCGGGGCCCGGGTGACGTTCTGGAACTTCGTGGCGATGGCGGCCGGCGCCGGGCTGGTGCTGTACGCCGCCCGGGAGCGGTCGTTCCCGCTCTACCTGGCCGGGTTCCTGGCGCTGTTCGTCTTCTCCGGCATCGGCAACGGCTCGACGTACAAGATGATCCCGGCGATCTTCCGGGCCCGGGCCGTCACGGAGACTGAGCTGACCGGCGACCCGGAGGCGGCGCAGCGGCGGGCCCGGCGCCTGTCCGGCGCGGTGATCGGCATCGCCGGCGCGGTCGGCGCGTCCGGTGGAGTGCTGGTGAACGTGGCGTTCCGGCAGTCGTTCCTGACCTCCGGCACTGCCGACGCCGCCTACCTGGCCTTCATCGGGTGGTACGCGCTCTGCTTCCTGGTGACGTGGGTGGTCTACCTGCGTCCTGGACCGCGTACGCTGGTCGGCGTGTGACCTGTGCCATGACGAACCCGCAGGCCACGCACGGCGCGACCCCGTTTTGACCTGCCGCCGGGCGGCCGGGTATCGTTGCCTGCTGTTGTACGACATTCTTAGGCGTGCCGCATCAGGTACGCTTGGTCGTTCGTGCGCGCTGGTCCGGCTGGGAACTCCTGGTCACCTCGGCGCGCGACCCCAGACCGACGACGAGACAAGGTAGACCTGTGCGTACGTACAGCCCGAAGCCGGGTGAGATCGAGCGTCAGTGGCACGTCATCGACGCCTCTGATGTCGTGCTGGGCCGCCTGGCGACCCACGCCGCCACGCTCCTGCGTGGCAAGCACAAGCCGACTTTCGCGCCGCACGTCGACACGGGCGACTTCGTCGTCATCGTGAACGCGGGCAAGGTCGCGCTGACCGGCAACAAGCGCCAGACCAAGGTCGCTTACCGCCACTCCGGTTACCCGGGTGGTCTGAAGCGGGTCGGCTACGACGAGCTGCTGACCAAGCGGCCCGAGCGGGCCATCGAGCTGGCCGTGAAGGGCATGCTCCCGCACAACAAGCTGGGCCGTCAGCTTCTCAAGAAGCTGAAGGTCTACGCCGGTGCCGAGCACCCGCACACCGCGCAGCAGCCGGTGCCGTTCGAGATCAAGCAGATCGCGCAGTGAGCGCGGGCGAAGGAAGCAGCATGACCGACATCACCGCCACCGAGGTCGCCCCCGAGGCCACCGAGGCGCCGGCGCCCGTCGCGCGCGCGCCCCGTGGTGACCGCCCGATCCAGACCGTGGGTCGGCGCAAGGAAGCCATCGTCCGGGTCCGGATCGTGCCGGGCACCGGCAAGATCACCTGCAACGGCCGCGACCTCGAGGCCTACTTCCCGAGCAAGGTGCACCAGCAGCTCATCAAGGACCCGCTGGTCACCGCCGAGAAGCCCGAGGCGTTCGACGTGATCGCCAACCTGCGTGGCGGCGGCACCACCGGCCAGGCCGGCGCGCTGCGGCTCGCCATCGCCCGGGCGCTGATCGTCAGCGAGCCCGACGACCGCCCGGCCCTGAAGAAGGCCGGCTTCCTGACCCGTGACGCCCGGGTCAAGGAGAGCAAGAAGTACGGCCTCAAGAAGGCCCGTAAGGCTCCCCAGTACTCGAAGCGCTGATCACCACAAGCGTCTTGTACTTCTGACGGACGGCCGGTTCGCCTCCCCTTCCGGGAGGCGGGCCGGCCGTTCCGCGTTTCTCTCCTCTCATCGGCAGTTCCACGGAGGTTGGCGGGTATGGGCCGGTTGTTCGGCACGGACGGCGTACGCGGGCGGGCGAACGCGGATCTCACCCCGGAGTTGGCGCTGGCGGTCGCGGTGGCCGCGGCCCACACGCTGGCCGAGACCGACAAGAGTCATCCGCCGCTCGCGGTGGTCGGCCGGGACACCCGGGCCAGCGGCGAGATGCTGGAGGCGGCGGTGGTCGCCGGGCTCACCAGCGCCGGCGCCAACGTGGTCCGGGTGGGCGTGCTGCCCACCCCGGCGGTGGCGTTCCTCACTGCCGAGATCAAGGCCGACCTGGGCGTGATGCTCTCCGCCTCGCACAACCCGATGCCGGACAACGGCATCAAGCTGTTCGCCGCCGGCGGGCACAAGCTGCCCGACGAGATCGAGATGCGGATCGAGGAGGCGGTGAAGGCCAACGCCACAACCGCCTGGAAGCGCCCGATCGGCGCCGGCGTGGGCCGGGTCAACGACCTGCTCGACGGCGCCGACCACTACGTGCAGCACCTGGTCGGCACCGTGCCGCACCGCCTCGACGGCATCAAGGTCGTGGTCGACTGCGCCAACGGCGCGGCGGCCGACGTCGCACCGGTCGCCTACCGGGAGGCCGGCGCCGAGGTGATCGCCATCCACGCCGAGCCGGACGGGCTCAACATCAACGACGAGTGCGGCTCCAACCACATCGACGCGCTGCGCGCCGCCGTGGTCGAGCACGGCGCCCACCTCGGCATCGCCCACGACGGCGACGCCGACCGCTGCGTCGCGGTCACCGCCGACGGCGACGAGGTCGACGGCGACCAGGTCATGGCGATCCTCGCGCTGGCCATGCGGGACGCCGGCGAGCTGACCCAGGACACCCTGGTCGCCACCGTGATGAGCAACCTCGGTCTCCGGCTGGCCATGTCCGAGCACGGCATCCGGCTGGTCGAGACCAAGGTCGGCGACCGGTACGTACTGGAGGAGCTGCGCGCCTCCGGCCTGGCGCTCGGCGGCGAGCAGAGCGGGCACATCGTGCTGCCCGCGTACGCCACCACCGGCGACGGCGTGCTGACCGGCCTGCACCTGATGGCGCGGATGGCCGCCACCGGTACCTCGCTGGCCGAGCTGGCCGCCGTGGTCACCAAGCTGCCCCAGGTGCTGATCAACGTGCCGGTCGGCGACCGTACCGTCGGCGCCGCCGCACCCGCCGTCCGGGCCGAGGTCGAGCGCGCGGAGGCGGAGCTGGGCGAGACCGGCCGGGTGCTGCTGCGCCCCTCCGGCACCGAGCCGCTGGTCCGGGTCATGGTCGAGGCGGCCACCGAGGACACCGCGCGCGATGTCGCCGAGCGCATCGCCGAGCAGGTACGCACCGCCAGCCCGGTCGCCTGACGCCACACCGGGTCGCCTGAGCCACGCCGCCCGCCGGGATCTCATCGGCGGGCGGTTCAGTTCGCGCGCAGGCGGCGCAGCCGGGTCACCGCCTCGGCCAGCACCTCCGGCCGCTTGCAGAACGCGAACCGGACCAGCCGGCGGCCGGCCTCCACGTCGTCGTAGAACACCTGAGTGGGCACCGCCACCACACCGCAGCGCTCGGGCAGCGCCCGGCAGAACTCCACCCCGTCCCGGCCACCGAGCGGCGTGACGTCGGCGGTGACGAAGTAGGTGCCCTCCGGCGCGAGCACGCCGAACCCGGCGTCGGCCAGCCCGGCGGCGAGCTGGTCCCGCCGCCGTTGCATGTCGTCCCGGAACCCGGTGAAGTACGCGTCCGGCAGCGCGAGCGCCACCGCCACCGCCGGTTGCAGCGGTCCGGCGTTGACGAACGTCAGGAACTGCTTCACCCGCAGCGCGGCGGCCACCAGTGGGGCCGGCCCGCTCACCCAGCCGACCTTCCAGCCGGTGCAGGAGAACGTCTTCCCGGCCGACGAGATGCGCAGCGTCCGCTCCCGCATGCCCGGCAGCGTGGCCAGCGGTACGTGCGGCGCGGCGGCGTCGGTGAACACCAGGTGCTCGTAGACCTCGTCGGTGACCGCGTACACGTCGTGCTCCCGGCACAGTTCGGCCACCGCTGCCAGCTCGTCGGCGGTGAAGACCTTGCCGGTCGGGTTGTGCGGCGAGTTCAGCAGCACCATCCGGGTACGCGGCCCGAACGCGGCGCGCAGCTCGTCCGGGTCGAACGCGTACCGGCCGTCGGCGCCGGGACGCAGCGTCACCGGGCGGCGGACCGCACCGGCCAGCGCGATCGAGGCGGCGTACGAGTCGTAGTACGGCTCGAAGCAGATCACCTCGTCACCCGGCTCGCACAGTGCGAGGATGCTCGCCGCGACCGCCTCGGTGGCGCCGGCCGTCACCACGATCTCGCCGTCCGGGTCGTACTCCAGACCCCAGAACCGGCGCTGGTGCTCGGCGACGGCGGCGCGCAGCGCGGGGATCCCCGGGCCGGGCGGGTACTGGTTGTGGCCGGTACGCAGCGCCTCGGCCGCGGCGGCGAGCATCTCCGGCGGGCCGTCGGTGTCCGGGAAGCCCTGCCCGAGGTTGACCGCGCCGGTGCGCACGGCCAGCGCGGACATCTCGGCGAAGACGGTGGTGCCGAACGGCCGCATCCGGGCCACCAGGGGATCGGTCGTCGTCACGGCGGCCAGCCTACGGCCCGCCGCCGACTGCTCACCAGCCGAAGCAGGTCGCGCCGTACTCGCCCGAGTCCGTGGAGACGACCTTGCCGTTGACTGTGATCCGGCAGGTCACCTCGCCGGACTCGACCGGGCTCGCGATGATCTGCACCCGCTCGCGGTCGTTCGCGGTGAGGCTCAGCCGCCAGGGCGTGTCCACGGCGCCGGGCTGGTGGAAGTTCGCGTCCGCGTCGTAGAACTGCACCTCCGCCTCGCCGTCGGTGGCTGTGACCTCGTACAGGACGGTGAACCTGCCGGGTCCGCCGGAAGGGGTGGTGACCGGTCGGGCCGGGGGACCGGTGGGCTCGTCGGCCCATCCGTCGGGCTCGCCGTACAGCGGCCCGTCGTACCGGTCGCCGGAGGCCGTCCCGTCGGTCATGGAGCGGCCGAGGAAGGACAGCCCGACGCAGCCGCAGACGATCAGTGCGAGGACGGTGACGATGCCGATCACCAGGCCGATCGCCCAGCCACCGCCGCTGCGGCGCGGCGGCATGCCCGGATACGCGTACGGCGGCGGGTAGGGCCCGGGCGGGTAGGCGCCGGGTTGGTAG
>NZ_RCVK01000013.1:0-419 GCF_003667485.1 Micromonospora sp. BL1 | reverse complement strand
CTTAAAGACCATATAAAGCTCAATAACGTCCCTTTTTGCACTGATAACTGCGTCAATACCCTGAGAAGCAACGCAATATCCGGCAAGGTCCTTTAGTAGTTCTACGATGTTAAGCATTCTGCCGACACGAACACTTCTGTCGACCGCATGAAACAAAAGTCCCTTATAGTTCTGAGTTCCGATAAGCCCCCCTCATCCTTGCAAAAATGTGAGCTCTACATGGAATGTCAAGGTGCCTGCTTTTAAAAAACTAAATCGCTTAACCGAAAGCCCTGCCTAAAGGGTGCTCGGGGCATGGCTTTCCGGTTGACCATATCCTGACAAGTATCTAATTCTACAAGACAATGCGGCATAACCACTTTTCAAAGCCCCGAGGAGCGTGATGCGACGAGCCCCACTCCCCACCGCAAACCCAGAAC
>NZ_RCVK01000304.1:0-420 GCF_003667485.1 Micromonospora sp. BL1 | reverse complement strand
GCTATCCAAAATCCTGCAAAGAAATCAAAGAGCTGATGGGAAGCCCGGCCGATGGGACTTACACGATTGATTCCGATGGGACCGGGGCCAACGCGCAGTACTCGGCCTATTGTGATATGACGACGGACGGGGGCGGCTGGACCCGCATCTTCCGTCACAACGTGGCTGGAGGTTATTTCGCCAGCACGGCTGATGCGCAGTCTAAGAATACAGGAGCTCCGACGGGAAATCTGTATTCTCAACTGACCAAGATTCCGGATTTTGCCACGAACGGCAAATATCGTTTCCGCCAAACCTGGCCCGGGTATTCCAATAAAAATATCTGGCTTCAGAGCACGAACCCGCTCAGCGACGTGGTCGTCGCCGGATGGACGCCAATTATGGCGACGGCCATCACGGACAAGTGGGGTGGCTTGGAGT
>NZ_RCVK01000354.1:0-421 GCF_003667485.1 Micromonospora sp. BL1 | reverse complement strand
CTCTTACAGCTGCTTTTGCTGCCAAAACAGATCCCCACGAAACTGCAAATAAATTAATCTTATTATTAGCGAACTCCTTCTTTACTGCTTTAATTAAATCTACTGTCATATCTACAAATTTATCAACTGTAAAATTATCATCAATAACATAATTGTTAATTCCACATCCAATTTGATCCCAATCCACCATAATACACTGGTCAGTAAACTCTGGGAACATTCCACGGCAGCCTGCTGAAAATGGTATGGGCGTTCCCGGTCCACCGTGTAGAAAAATTAAAACTTGTGCATTTTCATGCTTTCCTTCTAACAATACTTTTTGCTCGTATCCTCCAAGAGTATAGGTAACCATTCTTGAAACTTCATTATTTTTAATAATTTCTTTTCTTACCTTATTCATATATCCCCCAATGTATTATAT
>NZ_RCVK01000014.1:0-422 GCF_003667485.1 Micromonospora sp. BL1 | reverse complement strand
GCAGCACGTCGTAAAGCGGCTGAAGAAGCGCAGCAACGTACGCTTGAACAAATGCGTCAAATGGCGTCTAAGTACACCGCGGAAGATACTGCTGCAACGATTCGTGTTGTTGATGATTCTCCTCTGGCTGCCGGTCTTGTTGGTCAGGCATATGAAGACTCATTTGCGAAAGAAGACCGCGAAATCAAACGTGGTACGAATACGCCGAGCGCGCGTGCACCGAAAAAAGGTGGTCGTCGTGGTCAGGAAGAGCAAAGCTTCAGCAAACAGCCTAAGCGCGGTTTAAAAACCAGTCAAGGCAACAAGCACGGCTTCGAAAAACCTGTGAAAAAACAGGTTTACGATGTTGAAATCGGTGAAACGATTGTCGTTGCTGACTTAGCTGCGAAAATGGCAGTTAAGGTTCGTGAAGTGATTAAATC
>NZ_RCVK01000015.1:0-425 GCF_003667485.1 Micromonospora sp. BL1 | reverse complement strand
GCGTGGAAGGAAACCGTCCGCGACGTCATGGCCGACATCGCCGCGAACCTGGAGGCGGCCAAGGTCGACGTCAGGCGGGCGATCATCCGACGCACGAGCGATCCGGCCGAGCGCAAGCGACTGTTCACCGCGCTGAAGGCCGACCAATGGGCTGACGATCCGTTCCTGTCTCGGCCGATGCGCAAGCACTGGAAGCGTGGCCACAACCGCACGCACGATCAGATCGTGGTACGCGCCGACAACTACAACGCCCTCGTTGACGGGCGAGGCCGGCTGTGGCTGGCAATTCCCGGCCTCGAACCCCGCAAGATGGTCAAAATCCCGCCGTCCACGACCGTCGCCCCGACCGGGACGCTGCGCCTGATCCTGCGCGGCGGCCGAGTCCAGGTCCACTACCAGATCGACGCGTCGCAGATGCGCTCATC
>NZ_RCVK01000033.1:0-431 GCF_003667485.1 Micromonospora sp. BL1 | reverse complement strand
GTTCACGGATGTTCATCAGTGCCGTTTCGATTTCGTCACGGGTCATTTTGCGGTTCATGGATTTCAGAACCTGATCGTTCACGTGCTGCAAAGGCATGTCGAAGTACTTCACGATCTTGGTGCTGTTTTTGATAACCTGAACCATCTCTTGTGTGATGCCATCTGGATACAGATACATCAAACGGATCCACTGCAGGCCTTCCACCTGATCCAGAGCTTTCAACAGCTCCACCGGGCTTTCTTTGCGAGTTGGATCTTTACGACGGATATCAAAACCATAATCTGTGAAATCGTGGCTGATGATGATCAGCTCTTTCACGCAGCCAGCAACCAGCAATTTTGCTTCGGCCACGATCGCTTCGATGGAGCGGGACTGCAGGTTGCCACGGATCAAAGGGATCGCGCAGAACGCACAACGCTTCATGCAGCCT
>NZ_RCVK01000122.1:0-432 GCF_003667485.1 Micromonospora sp. BL1 | reverse complement strand
GGGTCCGTCCCGACGACGTTCCGCCCGGCACCCAGCCGGTGTCCGGTGCGGGCCGCCGGGTCCGTCCCGACGACGTTCCGCCCGGCACCCGCCCCGTCTCCGGTGCGGGCCGTCGCGCCGCGCCGGAAGGTGCCGTACCCGGCGGGCCGGCCGGACGGGCCGTACCGGACGCCGCCCCGGTCTCCGGCGGCGGCCGACGCGCCCGGCACGACGAGCCCACCGGCGGGCACCACGTGTCCGCGCCCGGCGGCGAATCCGCAACCGTGCCCACGCCGGGCGCCGGCCGCCGGGCCGCCCCGGAACGCCCCCCGGTCGTCCCGCGCAGCGGAAACGCGCCGGACCTGCCGGGCGCGCCCGTGTCCGGCACTCCGGCGACCGGCCCGACCCCGCCCGCCGGCCGCCGCGGCACGCCCGCCGGCCGCGGTGCCGCAC
>NZ_RCVK01000016.1:0-433 GCF_003667485.1 Micromonospora sp. BL1 | reverse complement strand
CGCCGATGCGCACCCTCACCATCGAGGCGACCAACCGCGACGGTCGCCCGGCCACCGGCTTCCCCGACCGGGCGGAGCTGTGGAACCTGGACACCGGCGTGCAGCACTACGGGTTCTTCGCCGACGGCCGGGCGACGGTGGAGCTGCCCGCCGGGCGGTACTCGCTGATGGCGCTCGTGCACAGTCTGGACGCCGGTGGCACCGAGAAGGACGTCACCGTGGCGGGCGACCCGGAGCTGCTCGTCGACGCGGACCGTACCGTGCGCCTCGACGCGCGGGCCGGCAACGAGATCCGGATGGACGTCGCGGACCCGACCGTGATCAGCCGCGGCGCCATCTCGTGGCAACGTACCGCCGGGAGCAGGTCGAACCTGTCCGGCTGGGCGTACAACCCGGCCAACGTCCAGCGGATCTACGCGGTGCCGACCCAGCC
>NZ_RCVK01000017.1:0-434 GCF_003667485.1 Micromonospora sp. BL1 | reverse complement strand
GCCAGGCGCCGACCTGGGCGAGGGGCTCCGCGGTGAGGTGGTAGTGCCGTTGGCGGCCCCTGGGTTCATCGCACACCAGCGCGGCCCGCCGGAGCACCTGCAGGTGTTCGGCGACAGCGGGCCGGCTCAACTCGAACTGGTCGGCGAGGTCGCCTGCCGTTCGAGGTCCCTCCGCGAGCAACTGCAGCAGCCTGCGGCGCACCGGGTTCGCCAGCGCGAGGAACACGTCATCTTCGGGCACGGTCCCAAGATATGTCGGAGGTTGCCGACATGTCAATGATTTCCGACGCGTTGGCCGTGCTGGAGCACGTCGGCGCACATCACCGGGAGGCGGCCCAGGTCGGGATGGCCGACGTCGACCGCGCCGAGCAGCCTTCGCGCTCGCGTTCGGGGTGGCCGACATCTTCTGGCCGGTCGCCCGGAACCTTTCTCTC